>JALHET010000032.1:12831-18849 GCA_022839525.1 Lentisphaerota bacterium | reverse complement strand
TAGAGCGCCTTGCGGAAGCTGAGGCGGTCGCCCTGATTGTCGAGCGAACATTCTGGCGGTGTCCAAGGGCAGGTGAGGCGTGCGGAAGTCCGCGCCACGCCGGCGGCATTGGAGACCGCAAGCGTAACCGGGTAGGACATGTGGTCGGGGTCACCCGAGACCAGCCACTCGACGACAGGGTCGGACAGCCGCTTGCCGTTTCCGAACTCCCATACGGCTTCAGTTCCATCCCCGGCCTGGAGTCCGGAAAAGGACAGCGTAAAAAGCGCGAGCGGCTTTTCGCCGGTCCAGAAGTATCCGTTCGGCGTGTTGGCCTCGATGATCGCCGCACAAACCCGGCCGTCTTTGAAAGCGATGCGCGTGATGGATGCCTCCCCGGATTTCGCAAAATGATACACGAGTTCGGGGACAGGTTTTTCGGTCACGCCCTTACGCCGCCAGACCAACTGCGCTTCCTGTTTCCCTTTTGCCTCGAAGTGGTAATAGTCGATCCGATGCAGGCCAGGCGCGAGCTCAACAGTCTCGCCCCGGTTGCCTGTCGCGCCACCGTCGCGCGTGTGAAGGCCGGGCCAACTGTGAATCATTTTCCCGTCGATCCAAAATTCCGAGCCTTCGTCGGAAACGGTGGCAAAGTAGATTTTCTCCCGTTTCTCGAGCAGGATACACCCCACATACCAGGAAGAGAAATCGTCATCGGGGCCATAGGGGTTAACCATAGAGCCGATGCACTTCCAGATACTGAAGAAAGCGCCAGGGGCGGGGGGGTACTCGTTCGCCATTTTTTTGGCGGTTTCAAGGCTGGCGTTCCCGTTCTTCGCATAGAAAATGACACTGGGTATGAGGCGCGGTTTTTCCGGTTTAGGCGGCGGGGTCGCGGAGCCCTTGAAATAAATATGGACCGTGTCGCCCGTTTCAGGCTGGGCAAAAAGCACGCCCATCCCATCGGCCGGGTGATGCCCCACAATGAGATGCTCCACCGGGTTCCCCTGAGCGTCGCGGACATCCGGAATGGGAAACTTTCCCGGCAAAAGGCCACCGTCTGGAACCTTGACGAACACGCCGAGGTCTTGATGGTCCGGCAGGGTCTGTACACGCACGTCGACCCGGAGGGTAGCGCTGGGAACCCCCCAGGCAGATTCCTGGGCGTCGACGGAAATGACGCTGAAAACGCAGAGACTTAACGCGGCGCAAAGTTTATTCATGTTGTCTTTACTTCATCTCTCCGATCGCCTTGAAATAGTCGGAGACCAATTCGCGGTATTCGGCCGGCGCCTCATCCGGTGAAGCGGCGACCGCCTCATCGTCGGCCCCGGTGTTTCCTGAAGCGCCCATGTCGCTGTTGCTGATACCGTTTTCGAGCGACGTGTAGGTGGTGGAGAGGGCTTGCAGGGCTTTCTTATGGAGTTCGGCGATCATGGCGGGGGAAGCGTTCTGCTTCTGAAGGCTTTCGAGTTGCTTGCTGAAAGCGATATATTTTTTGAGGTCGTAGGTCCGCAGATTGTTGAGTTGGGCTTGGGCGTAGATGGCCTCGGCGTTGCGTGTCAACTGGGCGCGGGTGTTGTCGGCCTGGGCCTCTTGAATCTTTGAGTCGCGGCGTGTGGCACCCTCGCCGCCTTCCATGCCTTTGTCTTGGGAATAGCCGGAATTTTTGCCGCCGCCCGTGGCCACGGCATCGGAATGTCCCTCTTCTTCGACGTCGCCCGACTGGTTGGAGTCTTGGGTTCTGCGCTTGTCGAGATTCTTGTCGCCCTCGTTGATCTTGCCGGAACGGGCCATAACCTCGCCGTCGGCCATACCCTGACGCCCGACTTGCGAACGGCCGTCCTGATCTTTGTGTTCGGGGCGCTCGTTGCCGGACTTGCCCGTGGCGTTATAGTCCACGAATTCGCCCTCCGCGATTCCCCATCCCGGGTCGACATTCGCATCGCCCTGGTTGGTCACGGAATCGTCCGCCTCTCTCTGTTTCTCCTCCTCCTGTTCCATCAGGTCGCCGATAATATCCTGGAGTTCCTCGGGCATGGTGACCTGCCCGATCGGGGCTTTCATCTCCTCCTTGTCGATCTGTTCCGTGTTGCGCTTGACATTGTCCGCCTTGGCCATGAGCCACATTTCCATTTCGTCGGCCTTCTGTCCGGTTTTGGCCAACGTATCGAGGATCCAGTCTTCCTTTTGGAGCCCGAGCTCGGTCACGGCGTTTGTCCCAGACCCTTCCACCTGTTTCATTTCCTCGTACGTCTGGAAGGTGTCTGTAACCAGTTCGTTGACCGCATCGAGTTCCGGCAGGGCCTGGAGGTCGGTGGCCACCTTCAACATGGCTTCGGCCATATTTTTTTTGAGTTCCACGATTTCTTCCAAAAGTTCCTCATCGAGTTTCTCGGTCTTATCGCCTTGGCTGCCGGTTTCACGCAACGCGTCCACCACGCGCGTCTGGAGTTCCTCGAGTTTTTTGACCGAGTGTTTTGCGTCTTTGATGATCGCCAACGCATCCTCGGTCTTTTCTTTCGTGTCGGTTTCGCGCCACTCTTTAAGGTAGTCCATGAGGATGGCGATGCCGTTGGTGACGGTGTTTTGGGGCGGCACGGAATCGGCAGGTTTGGCAGAATCCATGAGTTCCGCGATGTTAACCATGGTGGGATGGAGCGAGAGTTCGGTGGCTTTTGCGGCAATTTTCGCCATGAGCTGCCCGAACTCCTCGTCGTCACGGTCCTGCTTGGCCTCGGAAAGGCAGAACCCGATCATGGCCTCCATGTCCTGCGCGAGGATATCTTGGCGGTCGATGATCGCCGCGGGCATCTTGCTTTCGGACTGGACAGCCTTGTGCGTGGCGGCGAGGTTTGCGGTCTGGCCTTTTCTGAGGGCTTCGAGCATGGCGAGCACGCCGGCGGCGGCCTGAGAAAGTTTGCCTTTGTTCATGCTGTCGTCGGCTTGGGCGAGGAGGCGCAGCACGGTGGTCTGCGCGGCGACGGCGAGCGCGGCATTTTCGCCCCGGTTTTCGGCGGCGCCGGTGGTCATGCGGGTGAGGCGCACCACGGCTTCGGGCAGCGGGCCCTGGAGCGCCTTGTCCAGCGCGACGCGCGCCGTGCCGACCGCCGCGTTTCGGGTCTTCAGCAGCGTGGCCGCATAGGACCGGATTTCGGCCTGTTTGTCCGCGACCTCTTTCCATGGCTGCTCATCGAACCCCGGCAGGCCGGCTTGCAGGCGGGTGGCGGCGTTGAGCGCGGCGCGTTGGCGGGCGATGAGTTCGCCGATGGTTTTGCGGGCTTCGGCACGCTGCTGGTTCTCGTTCTTGAGCTGAGAGGAAAGCGTGGCCATTTCAAACTGGATCAGCGGGCTGACCGTACGGTTGGGGGTACCGGCGGTGCAGTTGTCGCACGCGACGATGCGGAGCGCGGAGGAGAGGTCGACATCGTCCATCGAGCCGTTCCACTTCACGTTGAAGGTCGTGTACCCTTTCATGTCCCACTCTTTGAGGACAATGCCTTCTGCGGTGGGTTTTGCGCCTTTTGTGACGCGTTCGAGCCGCACCACGCCCATCCCGTATTCGTCGGAAACCTCGAAGTTGACGACCGGAATGGCGTTGGGGGGGAGCACGGCTTTGCTGGCCGACGGCACGATGAGGCGGATGGAAGGGGGGCGGTCTTCCTTCAGTTCGAAGCGGATCGGGGTACGCAACTCCAGCCCCAGGTTATCCCTGGCGGCAACTTGGAAAAGCTGGCCTTCATCAATGGCGGCAGTGCCTGACCAAACCGTTTTGTCGGCGCCGGGCGAAAGGGCGAGTTTAGATTTGTCGAAAAGGATTTCGGATGAGACGACCGGACGGTTGCAGACGGCCTGAAAGACGACCTTAGAGTGGACGGGTATGACGACCGCGTTGGTGAGCGCGTCCAAGGTGCGGGACGCGAGTGCGGTGTAGTCAGGCGGGGTGACGGTGAGTTGCAGGGACGTGAGCGCCAGCGGCGGCACGGTGTTGACCGTATACGTGTCCGTCGGATAGGCGTCTCCGACTTTGAAGCGGTAGCTGACGGACGTGGCGATTTTCGCGACACGGTAGGTGAACTCCTCTTCGGCGCCCGTGACCTTGAACTGGCCTACGCGGATGGTGGAGCGCTTGTCGTCAGCCGGATAGAGGTCGAGGTCGACGAATTGGCCTGCGCGCCCGGTGGCTTTGACCGTCAGGCTGATGCCGTCGCCTTGGATGATCGTCGTGTTTTCAGGACTGATGGCGAGCACAGTGGCGAATGTGGGCGGCGACAGGCGCGAGAACGGGTTGGCCACGCGCTGCATCGCGACTGTCCAAGCGTTGCCGAGCACAAACGCGGGCACGATTAAGGCGAGCAGGGCTGCGGCCACTGCGCAGGCGCCGCGCTTGCGGAGCTTCTTGTTCTTGATCTCGTGGAGCGGCAAGGTGTCAAAGCCGGGCACCTGTTCGCTGAGATAGGTTTTGAGCCACGAGGATTGGGACGACTCGTTTGCGAAGAGCACACGGTTGATCAAATGGTTGTCGAGTTGCGGAAACTTCTTTTCGAGAAAGGCCGCGACGGCGGCGGGGGAACGCGTATGGTTGAGGATTTTGAACAGCCACGCCAGGGCGGCGATGACGAGCACAACAAGCGTGACAGAAAGGGCGATGCGCCCGTAGAAGCGCGGCCGGAGCCAGACGTCAAAAGTGGTCAAGGCGGCCCATGCGGACAGCAGGGCGGCGCAGGCGAAGATCAGGCGCTCAAACGCGTGCCAGCGGTTGATCTTGCCGTTCAACTGACTCAATGTGCGATCTAGATTCGACATAGGCCGGACTCCTATTGCCGCAGAGCCATCTTTAACAACACTCGAACAAGTCGATCACCATTTATCATAGCAGAGTCGACTCGTGTTGTAAATCAACCGGCGGGATAAATCCGTTTCTTTCCTTTCCGGGTTTGCATGAACCGCGTCGCGTTTTCACCTTTACACGGCGGCATAAAAAAATTATGTTACCACAACATGTCTTCATGTGATTTTGGGACGCGCCGTCTGGAAACAGAAGGCGGCAACGGCTCTGGCAAGGATAAAAGATGAAAAGAAATGTGGGGATCACGATTCTCCGTATGCTGATCGGCTGGCACTTCCTGTACGAGGGGGTGTTCAAGCTGGTGCAGCCGGGCGGCTGGTCGGCGGCGGGATATTTGCGCATGAGCAAGTGGTTTGCGGCTCCGTTGTTTCACTACATTGCCGAAACACCCGGGCTGCTAAGGGCGGTCGACCTGATGAACATGTGGGGGTTGACGCTGATCGGGTTTGCACTCCTTATCGGAATTCTGGTGCGTCCGGCGGCCTTTTTCGGGATTGTGCTGCTGGCGTTCTATTATGTGGCGCAGCCGCCCTTTCTCGCCTCTTCGGCGGAGGGGCATTTCCTGTGGATTGACCGCAACGTGGTGGAGGCGGCGGCGCTGTTGGCGGTGCTGCTGATTCCTTCCTACGGGTTGGGCTCGTATCTTACGGCGCTGCCGCGCAAGTTGTTTAAGCGTAGGCTAAAGGAAGAGAACGGCGGGGTTTCTTCGCCCGGGCGCCGCGACCTGCTGTTGAGCCTGAGCTCGCTGCCGGTGGTCGGCGCGTTCGGGTATGCTTTTTTCCGCAAACACGGCCCGGTGTGGGAGCGCGAGAACTTAAAGGCAAAGATGGACGCGACGACCAGCGCCACGGTCAAGGCGTTCGATTTCTCAGACATCAAAGACCTCAAAAAGCCGGTGGACTCGTTCGGAAAGATCGGCGACCTTAAGCTGAGCCGGATGTTTCTGGGCGGGAACCTGATTGGGGGATGGGCGCACGCGCGCGATTTGCTTTACGCCGATAAACTGGTCAAGGCGTACCACACCGACGAGCGTGTTTTCCGCACGTTCAGGATGGCTGAACAGTGCGGGATGAACGCGATCCTGACCAATCCGGCTCTGATGCGCGTGATCAACGACTATTGGAAGAAAGAAGGCGGGAAGATCCTTTTCATTTCCGATTGCGGCCATAAAGAGGGGTTGATCCGGGGCG
>JALHET010000032.1:0-12824 GCA_022839525.1 Lentisphaerota bacterium | reverse complement strand
GGGGGAGTACAAAAAATTTGAAGAGACGCTGGCCGCGATGCGCAAGCTGGGTGTGCCGGCCGGGATCGGCGCGCACCGGCTTGAGACGGTCAAGTTTTGCGTGGAGCACGGGATCTTCCCCGATTTCTGGATGAAAACCCTGCACCGCACGAACTACTGGTCCGCCCGCGTGGAGGACGGGTATTATTCGAAAGACAACATTTGGTGTTTGAACGCCGAAGAGGTGGCCGATTACATGGAAAACCTGGAGCAGCCGTGGATCGCGTTCAAAACGCTCGCGGCGGGTGCGATCCATCCGAAAGAGGCTTTCCCATACGCCTTCAAAGCTGGGGCGGACTTCATCTGCGTGGGCATGTATGACTTTCAGGTTGTCGAGAACGTCAATTTGTTCAACACGGTCATGGACGCGACGATTGAGCGTAAACGTCCGTGGAGAGCGTAAAAACCGGCTCTGCAGAGACGGTGCGTTTCATGTATGCGTTGCGCGTAAACACCGAGGGTAAGGATTCCTATAATATGAAAAAGAGCGCTCTGTTTTTGTCTGTTTTTTGTGTTTGGGCGTGCACGGGCTGTTTCAAGCATCGTGAGGCGCCGGATCGGCCGGTGACCGCGAACACGTTGGCGGAGGCGGTTGAAAAGCGGGAGACGGTCGAGTGCGTGAACCTTGCGGGGCAGGCGGTCACGGCTCTGCCGCGGGAACTGGCTTCGATGCCGAAGCTCAGCAGGCTGTGGTTGCGTGACGCGCAGGGGCTGACTTCGCTGGCGGGCCTGTCTGACCTGAAGGCGTTGAAGCGGCTCGACTTATCCGGCACGAAGGTGTCGGCCATTCCGGCTGAAGTGTTCGCGTTGGCGGGGCTTGAGCATCTTTACCTCGCCGATAACGGGATTGCGAAACTGCCGCCCGCCATTGGCGACATGGCCGCGCTGACGTATCTCAATCTGGAACGCAACCTGTTGGCGGAGTTGCCCCCGGAAATGGGGCGCGTGACCGGCTTGCGCTGGTTGCGTCTGAACGGGAACAAACTGACGGCGCTCCCGCCTGACTTGGCCAAACAGAAGAACTTGCAGCGCGTTTACCTGCGGCAGAATCAGCTCAAAACTGTGCCGGAATGCCTGAAAGGATTGCCGCTTCTGGAGGACATCAGCCTCAGCGGAAATCCGCTTGCCGCCGTACCGGATTGGATGACGGATTTTCCAAAGTTGAGGCAGGTGGATCTTGACGGGTGTCCTGTGGCCAAACTTCCGGACAAACTTGACGGATGGAAAAAGCTTCAGGTGCTGTCGCTTGTGCGCTGCCCGATACCGGATACGGAAAAAGCCCGGATACGGGCCGCATTGCCCAAGACGCATGTCGCGTTTTAACGACGTGACCGCCCAACGACCAACGCCCACTGTCCAGCGCCCAAAGAAGTGGGAGGATTGGCGGTGGCAGGTGCGGCATACCGTGACGGGAGCCTCGCCGGTGCTGCGTGAATTCGGTGTGTCTGCGGCCGAGGCGGAGCGCATCCACCGCTGTTATCCGGTCAGGCTCGCGCCGTACAATCTGGCGCAGCTCAGCCGGGAAGACCCCGGCGATCCTCTCAACCGGATGGCAGTGCCGTCCGTGCGGGAGTTGGTTCAGGAGCCCGGTGTGGGCATTGACCCCTTTGCCGAGAAAACCCGTTCGGCGTGCTGCTACGGGCTCAAGCAGCGTTTCCCCGACCGCGTGTTGGTGATGGCGCATGACCAGTGCGCGATGTCGTGCCGCCACTGTACGCGGAAGGGATTGCTTCGGGACGCCGAGGTGGTGCGGACTCCCGCGCAACTTGCCGCTGCGGTGGCGTGGGTGAAGGGGCATCCCGGTGTGCGCGAGGTGCTGCTTTCTGGCGGTGATCCTCTCTTGCTGCCGGACCGCCGGATCCTGAGCTTTGTGCGTGCGTTCGCACGCCTGCCGCACATTGATGCGGTGCGCATCGGAACGCGCGTGCCGGTGACGTTGCCGATGCGGGTCACGCCGGTGTTGGCGCGCGCGCTGGGCGCGTTCAAAAAAGTGTGGGTCAACACGCAGTTCAACCACGCGCGGGAGATCACGCCCGAGGCGGCTGCCGCATGCGCGCGGTTGGTGGAGGCGGGCATCCCGGTTTCGAACCAGAGCGTGTTGCTCAAAGGGGTGAACGACTCGGTCGGGGCACTGTTCGACCTCTGCACGGGATTGCAGCGCATCCGGGTGCGCCCGTATTACGTGTTTCTCTGTGACCCCGTGGCGGGGACCGCACATTTCCGCGTGCCGCTTAGGCGGGCCCGACGGCTCGAACGTGAACTGGCCGTGCGTGTGGGTGGGCTGGCACTGCCGCGCTTCGTGATGGATATCCCCGGTTTGCCGCGCAAGACCCCGATTTGACGGGCGGTGTGCGATATGTAAGCGTGGGCGTGGGCGGCGGGCGGGATATTTTGGGTGGCGGGCAGAATTGCGTTCTTGGGATGTGGGCGAATGTGGTATATTTATACGCATGTTGTTGCAGTTGAAACGTGTGCGCATCTGCCTGCTTGCCACCGTGTTGTGCGGAGGGGTCTTAGGGGTCGAAGAAACCTCGCTCGAGGTGCGCTTCCGTGATCCACCTCAGGATGCCACGCGCCCCAGTCTGGCATTGGCGTTCGACCCTGCGGGGACAGGGGAAGAGGCCTTCTCCCGGCAGCTCGAACGGGCACGCGACCTGGGTGCCGGCGGTGTCCTGCTGACTGTGCCGCGTGCGGATGAGGCCGTGTGGGCAGCGCTCGGGAGGGCGGCTGAGAAATGCCGGCGTCTGGGGTTGGAGCTGGGGCTCTGCGATTTCGCGCTTGCGGAGGAAGAGGGGGAAGGGCGGGCGCAGAAACTGACTTGGTCGGCCAGTGCCCTGACCGGTAAGGCATGTCCTTCGACGAACGCGGCACCGCAGGAGCTCTGCTTTTCCGGGACGTCCGGCGAGCTGGCGCGGCTGGCGGTGCCTCCGGAAACCAATGGAGTTGTACACCCGCAGGCGATTGTGGATTTAACCCGCAGCGCGGCGCCGACGGGAGGAGCGTGGCGCGTGTACCGGTTCGGGCTTGCTGATGTTGAGCCGCCAACGGCGGACGGATTCGACGGCAAGGCGTTCTTCCGGCATGTGAACCGGGTGCTCACGGGCTGCCAGAACCGTTTTCCGGGCACATACGGAACCACCTTGTTATGGTACCAGTTTGCGGGTGTTGACCGCA
Organism: Lentisphaerota bacterium; assembly: GCA_022839525.1. The sequence goes on along the minus strand of JALHET010000032.1, from coordinate 9,611 downwards.
TGGAACTGGTGTGGCCGGGGGATTTGCCCGGGCTGTTCCTGAAGCGGAGCGGTCTGACGCTGATGCGGTATCTGCCGGCCCTAGCGGGGGTTCCCGTGGGAGGCGAGTCGACAGCGGCGTATGTCAGGAAACAAGCGGCTCAGAGCATACAGGCCGCGTGGCGCGAGCGAATGGCCCGCAATGTGAACGAGTTGGTGCATGAGGCCGGGCTGGAGGCGGGGATCGGGATCGGCGCGGTACCGGTCGGGCCGGAAGAGGTCGCGGTCTATTTCCGCCGACCGACCCTCCTGCCCGCGCGGGATGAGGCGCACTTTGCGGCGAACATCCGTGCGGCGGGCGCGGCGCGTGCGCTGGGCCGGCGCTTTGTGATCGGCCGGGTGCCGCTTGGCTCGGTGGCGGCGACGCCGGCGGTGGCGCTGTTGCCGTTCCCCTGGAAGCACGAGGCCGACCGCTTGCTGAGCACGGGCGCGACGCGGCTGCTGATAGAGTTGGACGGCGGGATACCCGGTGAGGATGCCGCGTTTCGTGTGCTGCAGGCCGGGTGGACGTATGCGCGCCGGTGTCAACTGCTGTTGCAGCATGGCGAGGCGGTGGCGGATTTTCTCGTGTGGACGGACCGCGCGGTGCCGTTGCTGGAGGGGTATGCGTGCGATTATGCGAGCCAGCCGGTGTTGGAAGGGGCTGTGGTGAAGGACGGGCGAATCCGGTTCGATTCGGAACGCGCATATGCGGCCTTGGCCGTATCGTCCGGGGTACTGGGGGATAAGTCGGCGGAACAGGCCGTGAGCCGGTTGGCGGCGCGCGGGGTCCATGTCTGGTTGGTTGCGGCGGGTGGGGAGGGCGGGGAGGCGGTCATTTCGCGGGTGTTGGAGAAGGCCGGGGCCGGCTGCCGGGTTTTGCGCGCGGGGGAGAAGGGCGTGCCAATGCCGGACTTCCAATGGCGGTCCGAGACGGCGGGGCTGAGGTTGCGGTTCCTGCACCGCCGGACGCCCGAACGCGAAATTTATTTTGTGGTGAACGACAGCGCGGAAGCGGGCGCCGTCACCTGTGCGTTCCGTGATGCGGGGATCGGTGTTCCGGCGCGGTGGGATCCTGTGAGCGGCGAGGCGGGGCTTGCGCTGGAAGAGGTGAAGAGGGGAATGGACGGGCGTGTGAGTGTTCCGTTGTTCATGGCGCCGCACGATTCCTGTTTCATCGTTTTCGACCGGGAAGGGCGCATGAATTGACGTCTGAGCCCGATAGAACGTATAATGCTGATAACTTTTCCGATAGCTGTCCGTTTTTTTGAAGGAAGTGTCGCGTGCAGCAAGAGAGCACAGCCAGAATTCAGGTTCCGCCGACGGAACGTTTAACGCCGTCGGGTCAACGTGACGTCCAGACCGTCCGTGTTGTGCAGGGCGGGGAGCCGTCCTATGAAGAGCCCCATGCCGACAAGCTGTTCGATCAATACACGATCTACAGCAAGATCGGAAACGGCGGCATGGGCGTGGTGTATCTTGCGAGGGACCGCCGGTTGGGGCGGTTCGTCGCCATCAAGCGGTTGAACCATCAGGCGCAGGCCATCCCGATGCTGCGGCAGCGGTTTCTGCATGAGGCCCGTGCGGTCGCGGTGCTGAGCCATGTGCACATCGTGCATATTTATGCGCTGGGCGAAGACGAGGACGGCCCGTTCATCGTGATGGAGTATATCGCGGGGCCGGATGACCCGGTGGTCAAGAGCGAGGCGCCGGCGGGGGGGCTGGTGCAGCCAAACCCGCCTCTAACGCTCGACCAGCGTGTGGCGCGGCACGGGCAGTTTTCGTTGGACGAGGCGTGCGAACTCGTGCTGAAAATCGGGCGGGCGATGGCGTATGCGCATGCCAGTGGTGTGATCCACCGCGATTTGAAGCCGAGCAATATTTTGTTGGATAAGAGCAACGAGCCCAAAATCGTGGATTTCGGGTTGGCGCGGCTGATGAGCAAAGAGGAGTTGAAGCTCACGGTGCCGGGCGAAAAACTGTTGTCGCTCGGTTATGGTGCGCCGGAACAGGAGTCGGACGCCAGCCTGTCGGACGAGCGGGCGGATGTGTACGGGCTGGGCGCGCTGCTGTACTTTGTCCTTACCGGTCAGAACCCGCGGTATTTCCGTGAGCAGGATGTCCCGGTGCAGGTGCGGGCTGTGGTGGTGAAGGCGCTGGCCACGGACAAGGAGCAGCGGTGGGAGTCGGTGGCCGCATTCAATGACGCCTTGCATGAGGTGCAGGCCAAGACGCACGTCGAGATTCCGACGGTAAAGACCACATGGCGCTGCAAGTGGTGTGACGCGGTGAATCCGCTGGCGATCAAGTTTTGCGCGGAGTGCGGGTGGGACGGTTCTGAGGCGTGCCCGGAGTGCGGCGCGGAGACATTTGTGGGTGTGCAGTTCTGCGGGAATTGTGGGGCGGACGCGCGCGCCTACGAGTCGGTTTTGCTGCTGCTCAAGAAGATGCGCGAGGCCTCGGGGCAACAGCGTTTCGAACGGGTCATTATGTATGCGGGGCGTGTCCACGGGTTCGAGCCGGCAGGTTCTTCGGGCCGCAGGTATCTGCTCGAGGTGACGGAACTGCGCGAGTTGGCGGAGAAAAGCATCCGGCGGCGCGAGCAATTGCACGAGCATATCCCGATCGAGATCCGTGCGGAGAACTTTGAGCGTGCTGCGGCCTTTATCCAGCAGTACCGGGAACTGTCGGAAGATAAACGGGGGTTTGAAAGTGAGTTGCAGCAGTTGCCGGAGTTGACGGTGCGGCGCGATTTGCAGCGGGCGCACCGTGCTTTGAAAAACAGGGAATGGGATTCGGCGGCGCGGATTTGTGGCGAGTTGCTGCGCGAGGCCGTCCCGGACCATCCGGAAGTGTTACGCATCCGGAGAGCGATCCGGTTTCACGCGGTGCTCGTCAATATGCGGCTGGTCTGCGTGCTGGTTGCGGTTGCTTTCCTGGTGTATGTGTTCAGTCTGCCGGCTGCCGTGAAGGCGTTCAAAGGCAGCCTTGGCGCGTTTTCCACACTGGTTTACCGGCCGGCATTCTGGATGTATGAGCGGAGTGTCGTGGCCGCGCCGCTCGGGCATTACGCGGGGTTCTTGCTGGGCGACAAGGCGCTTCTGGCCGAACCGTTCCGGGAACGCGTAGCGGAGGGGGTTCCTGAAAAGGCGCGCGTGCCGAAACCGGATGCGCTGGAACAGAAGCAGAATGAATACGTGCGCCAGATGGCCGAAATCGATGCCGAGCAGGCGGCCTTCCAGCGGGCATGGCCGGTGGAATATGCGCGTGAGTTGGATTTGCTGATGGAAAGGTGCCGCACGGCGGGAGATTTCGAGGGTTGGGACGTGGTTCAGACGGAGCGTAAGCGGTTTGACGACACGCGGCAGATCAGCGAGAAGGCCAGCGAGACACTTTCGGAACTGAACGTGCTCAAGAACAAATACCGTCAGATGCTGTCGGATCAGCAGCTCTTGCACAGCCGCAAGCTGGTGACCCTATGCAAGAAATACGTGAACGACCTCACCGACATGCAGAAGATCTACATGCAGGAAGGCAAAATGGATCTCGCCTCGGCGGTGAACACGGAGATCCGCAGTGTGCGCAATGCGCCGCAACAGCTCGCGGCGGAAGCGGTCTTGGCATCGTCGGGGACGGCGGGCGTGCCTGAAACGGAAACCCCACAGATGCTGTTGGCCGGCACGGACAAGGGCCGCGTGCAGAAGATCGCCACGTTGCGCGGCGTGTTCGAGAATGAGCTGGTGGGGGTCGAGAAGGATGCCGCGAAAAAGGCGGCTGAATGGCCCGACAAGTATCTCATCGGCCTGTCGGAACTCATGGACTCGTTTCAGCGGGCGGGCGATTACGGGGGGTGGGAGAGTGTGCGCGACGAGGTGGGGCGGTTTGAGGCGGACCGTGCGATTCTGCCGCGGAACATGGTGATACAGCCCTCCGGTCTGGCGGAGTTGCAGAAAAAGTTTTTCCTGTTGCGTGAGGGGAACAGGCGCAGCCGTGCGGAGGGTATCATCAACACGACCGAGAGGTATGTGAAAAAACTGCAGGAGCTGCAGAAGAAACTCACCGTGGACGGGCAGATGGAGACAGCGGCGGTCGTGAATGCGGAAATCAAGCGCGTGCGTTCGCGTGTGGACTATATTGAAGCGCAGAGCGAGATTTCGCCGCAAGGGGAGCAGCCGGTGTTTCCGGCGGGCGAGCCTGCCGCAGGAACCGCCGGACAGCCGTGAGCGCGGGTGTGTTTGACATGCGGTATGGGGAAAGGTTTTTCTCGGTATGATGGATGTGAGCGGCAGTGTGATCCGGCAGACCCCGTTAACGGCCGGGTATTGGTCGTTGGAGTTGGAGGCGGGGTTGCTTGCCAAGCAGGCGCGTCCGGGACAGTTCGTGCACCTCCGGGTGCCGCGGCTGGAGCAGTCCGCCTTGCGCCGTCCCTTCAGCATTTCCGGTGTCTGCGGGGGCGTGCTGGAGATTCTCTACAAAACGGTTGGGCGCGGCACGGAGGAGATGAGCCGTTTGTGTCCGGGCGATGCGGTTCAGGTGATCGGGCCGCTGGGCAACGGGTTCCCGCTGGAGCCGCGGGGGGTACCGGTTCTGGTGGCGGGCGGATACGGTGTGGCGCCGCTTTCGTTTCTGGCAAGCCGGTTGAACCGGAAAGGCGTGCTGCTGGCTGGCTGGCGGAGTTCGGGCGACGTGCTTTCCACTGGGGTGTTCGAACGACTGGGCTGGCAAGTTCAGGTGGCCACGCAGGACGGTTCGCGCGGCGAGAAGGGATTGGTCACGGTGCTGTTGGACAAGGAGCTGTTGCGGCTGAAAGCCTCCGGCAAACAGGCGGAGCTCTATGCGTGTGGCCCGGACGGCATGTTGCGGGCGGTGGGAGAACGCGCTGTCGCGGCGGGATGCCGCGGCTGGCTTTCGCTGGACAAGCACATGGTGTGCGGGGTTGGCGCCTGTCTGGCCTGTGTCCAGAAGTTGCGTCGGGAGGACGGGACGGAATGGATCGGCCGGGTTTGCCATGATGGGCCGGTTTTCGAGGCGCGCGAGATCGTCTGGTGACGGGAAAGCGGTCTGTGTATGCAAGACGTGGAGATGAGCGTTGAGTTGGGCGGTATCCGGATGAAGAATCCGGTGACGGTGGCTTCAGGCACGTTCGGGTATGGGGAAGAATACGCCGAATTGATCGACGTGACCAAGCTGGGCGCGATCACCGTCAAGGGAATCCGGTTGCAGCCGTGGCCGGGAAACCCTTTGCCGCGGCATGTGGAGGTGCCGGGCGGCATGGTCAACGCGATCGGGCTGCAGGGGCCGGGCGTGGACGGGTTCGTGCGCGAACACATGCCTTTCCTGCGTGGCACGGGCGTCCCGGTGATCGTCAATATCTGGGGCACGGCCGAGGAGGAGTACGCGGAGGTCGCTCGGAGGCTCTCTGACGTGGAGGGCGTGGCGGGTTTGGAATTGAACATCTCGTGCCCGAATGTGAAAGAGGGCGGGCATGCGTTCGGCACCGATCCCCGAACGGCGGCGTCGCTGGTGGCGGCGGTGCGGCGTGTGACGCGGTTGCCGCTGATGCCGAAACTGGCGCCCAATGTGCCCGACATCAAAGTCTTTGTGCGTGCGGCGCAAGAGGCGGGCGCGGACGCGCTGGCGCTCATCAACACGTTGCCGGCGATGGTGATCGACATCGAGACGCGCCGGCCGGTGTTGGCCAACAAGGTCGGCGGTCTCTCGGGGCTCGCCATCCATCCGGTGGCGGTGAAGCTGGTGTGGGAGGCGGCGCAGGCGGCCACGGTGCCGATTTTGGCGATGGGCGGTATTATGGAACCGGGACAGGCCATCGAGTTTTTGGTCGCGGGTGCGACGGCGGTTGCGGTGGGCACGGCCAATTTCATTGACCCGTCGACGCCGCTTCGCGTGATCGACGGCATTGCGGCCTATCTCCGGCGGCACGGTATGCGGTCGGTGAAGGAACTGACAGGCTCCCTGATCAGCGGGTGAGCCGGGAAGGCACCTGATGGAAAAAAAATGGTATTATGCGGTGGAAGGCGAGCGCCAAGGGCCGGTCACATTTGACGAACTCCGCGTGTTGGCGTTAAACGGTTCGCTCAAAGCGATTGACCTTGTGTGGCAGCCCGAATTCGGCTCCGAGTGGCGCAACGCCGGACAGGTTCGTGAGTTGTTCGAGCCGGGATACTCGGACGTGCCGCCCGTGCTGGAGAAAGAGGTGTGGAAAACGCAGCCGCAACTTCTCGGTGTCACGGGAATGCGTCCCTCGCCTCTGTTGGCGGTGTCGCAGGCGTTTTCGCGGATGGTCGCGGCACTGTTCAGGCCGTTCGATATCGCGCGCTGGTTCAGCATCGGGTTTTGCGCGTGGCTGGCGTATATCGGCACGCAGTCGTCTTTCAATTTTCAGAATACGGGCGAGTTTTCGGCCGGGGTCATGAAGAAACAGGCGGATCACATGTTGGATAGAATCCTGCAGATCCCGGCGCATCCCATGGAACTGGCCGTGATGTCGGGAGTCGTCCTGTTCACGTTACTGTTCTCGCTTTGGTTGTGCGCGGTGCGTTCCCGGGGGGACTTTATGTTTCTGCACTGCTGGTACCGGCCCGCAACGCCGATCCGTCAGTGTTGGCAGGCCTCAAAGGCGCCCGGTCACGAGTTGTTTGTCTGGCGCGTCTATTTTTTCCTGATCGTGTTTCTGCTTTTCGCGCTTGATGCGGCCTTTGCGTACGGGCACGTTCTCAAGCCGTATCTGGCGGCGGGGAAAGTGTGGGACGCCGCGCTGATGAAGCCCGCTGTCGGGTGTGCGACCGGTGCCGTGCTGTTGGCTCTGACGGTGCAGCTTGTGGCGCATTTTGCCAAGGCGTTCGTGGTTCCGGTCATGTATTGGCAGGGCGTAACGGCTCCCCGTGCGTGGCTGGTTGTCTTTGCGCTAGTCAACCAGTATCCCTTCGCTGTCATGGGGTACCTGGTGTGCGGCATGGCGTGTGGCGTGGCCGCCCTGTTTGTGATTGTCGCCCTCGGGCTGATGACCTGTTGCATCGGGTTCATTCCCATGGTTCTGCCCTATCTCGGCGCGGTCACGCTGCTGCCGTTTTACTTTTTCTTCAGGGGCTATCCCGTCTGTTTCCTGAATCAATGGCGGCCGGAGTTGGTTCTTGCCGCAGAGAGCCGGTTGGAGTGAACGATGCTGCCACGCGAGCTGATACGGGCGGTGCCTAAAAGCGATGTGCATACGCACTTGGACGGATGCCTGCGCCTGCCGACGCTGATTGAATTGGCGCGCGAGCAGGGCGTGGCGCTGCCGTCGTACGATGCCGAAGGGCTCCGGGCGCTGGTCTTCAAACCTTCGTACAAAGGGTTGCCGGAATATCTTCTGGGCTTTGAGTATACCTGTTCGGTGTTGCGCCGGTTTGAGGCGATGGAGCGTGTGGCGTTCGAGATGGCCGAGGATGCCATCGCCCAGGGGGTGCGGTACCTTGAGGTGCGCTTCGCGCCGCAGCGGCTGGCCGACACGGGCGAGGCGTGCGTGCGCGCGTTTCAAGCGGTGGGGGACGGATTGGCGCGTGCGGCACGGCAGCACAATGGTTCCGAAGCGGTGCGGGACGGAGACGACATTCCGTTCGAATGGTCGATCATCTGTTGCGCGATGCGCAACTTTGGGCGTGGCATGGGCGTCTATTATGACCGTCTGCTGGATATGTTGCCGGGAATGGGGCATACCGAGCTGATCTCGATCGCGTCGCTGGAGGCCGTGCGTGCGGCGGTGGCGGCGCGGGACCGGTACGGCGTTCCCGTGATGGGGTTTGATCTCGCGGGGGAAGAGGCGGGGTATCGGGCGGGGTATCATGTGGCGGCGTATGAGGAGGCGCACCGGCACTTTCTCCGCAAGACTGTCCATGCGGGCGAGGCATACGGACCCGAGTCGATCTACGAGGCGATCGCGCGCTGCCACGCCGAACGCATCGGTCACGGCACCTCCCTTTTTGCGCCCGGCAGGATTCAGAATCCGTCGATTACCGATAAGGCCGCGTTTACCGACGCGCTGGCCGACTATATCGCAACGATGCGCGTGACGATCGAGGTATGCCCCACCAGCAACCTGCAGACCATCCCCGACCTCGCGGGCGACATGCGCAACCATCCCGTCAGGAAAATGCTTGAATACGGCATGGCGGTGGCGGTGGCAACCGACAACACGCTGGTGTCGCACACGGATATCAACCGCGAACTTGCTTTGGTGTCCGACTCGTGCGCGCTCAAATTTCCGGCGTTCAAGCGGCTGGTGCTTGCCGGTTTCAAAAGCGCTTTTTATCCGGGGCGGTATGCCGAGAAGAGGGTCTTTGTGCGGCGTGCGGCCGAGCGGATCGAACGTGTGGCGGCGCGTTTCGGACAAGGGTTAAACGGCGGAGGGACGGCATGCGTTTCCTGACGGTCGGACAGATGCGGGCGGCGGACCGCGCGGCGGTCACCGAAAAGAAAATCCCGGAGACGGTTCTCATGGGCCGGGCCGGCGCGGCGCTGGCGCGTGTGGTGGAGAAGGCCGCCGCGCTGCGGAATGTGAAAAACGTTTTTCTAGTTGCCGGGCACGGCAACAATGGCGGCGACGCCTGCGTGGCGGCGCGTTGCCTGTTTGAGGACGGGTTCCGTGTGCAGGTGATCATGACCTGCGTGCCCGCCATGTTGAAGGGGGCCGCACGCGAGGCGTGGGACGAGATGCGCACCGCAGGTGTGCCGTATGTGGTTCTGGCCGCGGCCGAGAGTTGGGTGGAAGATCTGGCGGTTTTTTCCGGGACGCTTGTGCGCCACGGCATCCTTGTTGACGGCGTGTTGGGAACCGGTTGCTCCGGCGCGCCAACCGGGGCGGCGGAACAGGCCATCCTCTGGATCAACCGGATGCGGCCTCATGCGCTGGTGATCGCCGCGGATCTGCCGTCCGGCATGAACGGCGACACGGGCGAGGCCGAAGGCGCGGTTGTCCATGCGGACGTGACGGTGACGTTCGCGCGTCCCAAGGCCTGTTTTTTGAACGACCGTCAGGCCGGGCTGGTCGGGCACCTGCTGGTGGCGGGCATCGGTCTCCCCGATGCGCTTTGCGACTGTGAGGTGGCCGACGCGCCGTGCCAACTGATTGCCATGCCGGAACTGGCGCGCGGGTTTGCGGCGAGGGGGTGGCAGGATCACAAGGGCTTGCACGGCCACCTGTGCGTCATCGGGGGGGCGGCCGGTTTCTGCCACGCGCCTGTCCTTGCGGCGCTCGGTGCCGTGAAAAGCGGTGCGGGTCTGGTGACGCTGGCGGCGCCCGCGCAAAGCGGGTGGTCGGCCGCCGCACTCGTCCCCGAGGCGATGTGTCACGCCGTGGAAACCCCTCAGGGCGACCTGTCGCCCGAGGCGCTGGCGGCGTGGGGACGCGATCTGAATAGTTTTGACGGGATCGTCGCGGGCCCGGGCATGACGCAGTCGGGGCGCGCGCGCGGGGTGATCGCCCAGTTGCTCGCGTCTTACAGCGGCCGCCTTGTCTTGGATGCGGACGGGTTGAATGCGATGGCCGCGCTGTGGGTGGAGGGCTGGCGCCCGCGGCCGGGACAGCAACTCATGCTC
>JALHET010000336.1 GCA_022839525.1 Lentisphaerota bacterium | reverse complement strand
GCCGGAGAGGTTCAGGGGTTCAAGCGAGACGCCCGGGACGGCGGAGGAGGCGGCGGCGGGGGCGGGCGCCGGGGCGCCGGAGGGGGCGGAGGGTTTGGTGGCGGCGTAGCGGCAGCAGACGATGATGAGTGCTGACAGGACCGCCCGGTCCGCGCGGGACAGGGCGAGAAAGCGGCGGGCCGGCCCGCGGAAGACGCCGCCGCCGGTCTCGTGCTCGCGGGCGGCGAGCCAGAGCGTGAAGGATATGCCGAGGAAAACGGAAAGCGCTTTGGGTGTCATGTCCGTGTCCCTCCCGTCATCTGATAATGATCCGCGCGCCGTCCGGGGCGGCGGCCGGCGCGGCAATGGCAACGGATAGTGCCGCTGTGTGTTTCATCCCTTCCCCTTCCTGTTTCGCGGCAGGGAAAAGGCGCGGCCCCCGCTCCGTGCCTTATCTGAGGTACCACCAAGCACCCACCAAGAAGCCCGGCGACGGAGCCGCGCCCGATCGGGCGCGTCCCCGTGCATCCGCTTCGTGGTTGAAAATGGTGGTTTTCCAGATAAAGCGTTAATGCGCGAAAGCGCAACAATCAAATCAGTCTGTGGGATCCGGTCTTTTCCGCATGCGTTGTCCTCGTCGGTTCAATCATTCCAGCCAATCACCGGGATAAACATACTCCTTTTTCCGGGAGGTTCGCAACCGTTTTTTTCAGGTTATGGGTTACAGGTTACGGGCTACACGTTACGGGTTGCGGATTGCAGGTTGCGGGTTTTGGCGACTCATCCTGTCTACCTGCCATAACTTGAGCGTTGAGTGCTCTTCGTCTTCCGGTAGGGCCCGTTCCCCGAACGAGCCGCTTCGGCGCTCCGGTTATCCCCGCGTTTCAGCCCGGGGCGGAGCCCGGCATTTGACGGACCGTCTACGCCCCAAAAAACCTGAGGTGCCGTTTCTGTTTGACGGACTGCGGCGCTGCTTCCGAGAGTTCCGGCCTTGACGCCGGAGTACGTCTTTGACATCCTAGACCGCGTAAGGACATCGCGCGACACCTCTTCACGCACAAGGCATGAACGGTGGCAGTGATGGGAACATGCAAATGAAACATGAGGAGGACTCGGATATGACCAGCAGGAGGGATTTCATCAAAGGTGCGGCAATGACCGCTGGTGCGGCGTCACTGGGCGGTTGCAAGTCGGCTTTCAACCGGCTCTGGATGTGGGGACATCATTCCGAAATGTGCCACCGTTCCGTCAAGAAGGGTGACATGTGGCCGGGGAAGACCGTCGAACAGGCAGAGGGATGCCGCCTGATGGGAATTCCGAACAACTGTGTCGTCAGGTGGGGAAACATGCCCAAGCATCCGTGGGGGAACTACTTCGACCAGTTCAAGGACATGAAGCGCATTTCCTTCAGCATCACCGACGGAGCCGTGGGATCGGTCTGGGACAAGATGAAGATAGCCTTTGAGGAACTGCAGCCGACGATGCCCAACCTCACCGGATGCTTTCTCGACGACTTCTTTGTTTCGAAGCATCTCAACCAGACGGTCGACGATCTTAAGAAAATCAGCGACGAGGTGCACGCGCATAACCTGCGGCTTTCGGTCGTCCTCTATTCCGATCAGGACGGGTTTAAGCCGGAGTTCAAGCCGAAGCTCGACCTGTGCGACGAGACCAGCCTCTGGTTCTGGAAAAGCTCGAACATCGGGACCATGTCCGACAACGTGAAGCGCTGCCGCGAATTCATCGGCCCCGAAAAGGATCTTCTCCTCGGCCTTTATATGTGGGACTTCACCCTTGCCGCGCCAGTCCCGGCCGAGCGCATGGAAATGCAGCTTTCTTACGCCCAGAAGTTCCTCGCCGACCGGACTGTGACGGGGCTCATCTTCCATCCGACTTTCTCTGCGGCGCTCGACGTGCCAGCGGTGAACCTCTCGAAAGAATGGATCGCCGCGCACGGCGAAAAACGCTGGGGGGCTTGAGCCTCCGAAGACGCGAAAAAACGGGGAAGAAAAAAACGGCGGGCGGGGCGCGTTGTGCGCCCCGCCCGCCGTTTTAGGAAATCCGGTCAGGTCAGCTGAACACTTCGTCGAACTGAGCCTGAGCCTCAGCCTGCAACGTAACCATATCCTCCTCGCTGATCGGCTCAGCCAACGGCACGAGCTTGATATGGCGGTGCAGCGGGAACCCGGTTCCCCCCGGGATCAGGTGCCCGAGGATCACGTTTTCCTTGAAGCCGCGCAATTCATCCACACGGCTCATGGTGGCGGCGTCGGTCAGCACGCGCGTCGTATCTTGGAAGGAGGCCGCCGAGATGAAACTGTCGGTCTCGAGCGAGGCTTTGGTGATACCCAGCAAAGCGGGCTGCGCTTCGGCCGGGCGTTTTCCTTCCGCCACGATCTGCTCGTTGATCTCCAAGAACTTCTGCCTGGAAACCTGTTCGCCCCAGAGGAAGTCGGTGTCACCCGGATTGGTGATACGGACTTTGCGCAGCATCTGGCGCACAATGATCTCGATGTGCTTGTCGTTGATTTCCACGCCCTGCAGACGGTAGACCTGCTGCACTTCGTTGACCAGATAACGCTGCAGTTCCTGAGGGCCGCACACGTCCAGAATCTCCTGCGGCACCACCGGGCCTTCGGTGAGCTGCTGTCCTTTCTTGACGCGGTCGCCCTTGAACACAACCACCTGCTTACCCATCGGGATGAGGTGCTCTTCATGGTGGCCGGTAATCTCATCGCGCACGATCAGGCAACGCTTGCCGCGCTGATGTTCGCCGAAGTCCACCACACCCTCGATACGGGAGATTTCCGCCGCATCCTTGGGCTGACGGGCTTCGAACAGTTCCGCCACGCGCGGCAAACCGCCGGTGATGTCGCGCGTCTTCGCCTCTTTACGCGGCGTCTTCGCAAGCAACATGCCGGGCGAAACCTTTGCGCCCTCTTTCACCATCACGATCGCGCCCGCCGGAATGTGGGAGAACCCCAGAATTTCGCGCGTTTGCGGATCGGTGACGATGATCTGCGGATGCAAATCTTCTTTGGTTTCAAGAACCAGCAGGGTCGTGGCGCCTGACTCGGCGTCATGGTCGCTGCGGACCGACACATCGTCCACAAAATCCTGAAACGAAACCACACCGTGCTTTTCCGCCAAGATCGGTACCGAGTGCGGATCCCACTCGGCCACGCGCTGGCCGACCTTAACGGCCGAGCCGTCCTCGGCGAGCAACACCGTTCCCATTTGCAGATTGTAGGTGTCAATCTCCACACCCTCCGCGTCCACGACCTGAATGGTGCCGTTCTTGTTGAGAACAACCATATGCCCTTCATCGTTACGCACAAGACGCAAATCGACGTACTTGATGAACCCGGCGTTCTTGAGCACAATTTCCGGAACCTTGGAAACGGTCGAAGCCGTTCCACCGATGTGGAACGTACGCATCGTAAGCTGGGTGCCCGGTTCGCCGATGGACTGCGCCGCAATGATTCCCACCGCCACACCAATCTCAACCGGTTTGCCGGACGAGAGATCACGGCCATAACACTTCGCGCACATGCCGTGAGGTGAGTCGCATGTGAGCCCGCTGCGGATCCAGACGCGTTCGATCCTGGCATCCTCCAGCAGCTTGCAGGCCGCCTCGTCAATTTCGGCATTGGCGGGAATCAGCAGTTCGGACGTCGCCGGATGGCGGATGTCGTACAGCGCCGTTCGTCCGAGCACGCGGGTGCGCAACGGGATCAGCGTCTCGTCGCCTTCTTCCACGGCCTTTTCCATGG
>JALHET010000031.1 GCA_022839525.1 Lentisphaerota bacterium | reverse complement strand
GGGTTCAGGAACCCGGAAATCCGAAGAATCGCCTTGTTTCACGCCTTGGGCGACCTGCCTATGCCGCCCGAGTACACCCACAGATTCTCGTGAAGTGCCAAAAATCGTCCAGACACTCGACATTCTGCCCCTCCGGTGTTACATTCACACATGTTGGGGCTGGAACAGCCCTGGCAACCACAAAGGAGACATCGATAACCATGACAACACGAAACACGCATCGACTGGTTTTTCTGGTTTCGGCACTGATAACGGCCCTTGCCTTAACCGGAGAGGCTGCGCCGAAAAAGGCACAAAAAGGGGCGGCAAAGGCGAAAGCGGCGGAAAAGGCGAAGGCGGCGGCAGGAAAATACAGCGCTGCGATCGTCTTCCCTGCAAAGGGGAATTTTGATCCGGACCAGGGAACCGTCGAAATGGTGTTCTCCCCGTCCTATTCCGCCGCCGACAACATGGGAGCCGGATCGGGCATAACGACGTTCCGGGTGTTGTCCGTTTCCGGGCCAAAGGCGTCCGGCCGCGGGGAAGACGGTTTGAGCTGGAACGTGTCGATCGGCCAGTGGCAGTCGGGCAATTACCTCTCAATCTCATCGTCGCGGTTCGAGCGCCCCCTCGCCTACCAGCCCCCCATCAATTATTTAACCTGCCACTTTAAGACCGCCGACGGCTCGCCTTTTAAGGCGGGCGCGTGGTACAGCTTTGCCGCCAGTTGGGCGCGTACGGGAACCAATTACGTGTTGTCCCTGTACTTTGACGGCAAGTGCATGACAAAGAGTACGATGCCGATGAGTTCCATCTTTGGAACAGCGGCGCTCGACCCGAAAGACCTGTTGATTATCGGCAACCCCCATGTGATGCGGGGCAGTCTGGAATGTCTGCGTCTATCTAAGAAGGTACGCTCTCCCGAAGAGATCGCGGCAGCGGATAAGGCTGGCTTGGTCAAGGACGCCGACACCCTGCTCTTCATCGATGCCTCCACCGTCGCGAAAATGAAAGACAAACCAGCCGAAGACCTGATCAACACGGAGGGGAATACGATTCGCGTGCCGCCTGAAGGACTCCTGTTCGGCAAAGTCGAATACATTCAGGGGCGCAAAGGCAAGGCCATAGATTTCCCGAGGTAGCGTGCCGCTACCGTGAAAAAGGGCGAATCCGCCCGACGACGCGGGACAGGGGGAAAAATGCGATCATTTTTTTTGACAGGCGCGGTTCTTCTTTTGGTTGCGGGCGCAACGACAGGGGCGTGCAAACAGTTCGTGCCGATGAGCGGCGGGCGTGACGCGGCAGCCTTTACGTTTTATGTCGCGCCGAACGGCAACGACGCGGCGGAAGGCTCGAAGGGGGCACCGCTCGCCACGCTGACGGCGGCACGCGACAAGATCCGGGGCCTGAAGAAATCCGGGGCTTTGCCGGACGGCGGAGTGACGGTTTTCGTACGCGGCGGCACATATTCGCTGACCAACGCGTTCCGCCTGACGAAAGAGGACGCGGGCACGTCGAACGCGCCCATTGTCTACCGCGCCTATCGCGGCGAGAAGCCCGTGCTGACCGGAGCCAAATCCGTGTCGGGCTTTGTTCCTTTCCGCGGTATGATCGTCAAAACGGATCTCGCCGCCCAAGGCCTCAAGGACGCCGCTTTCCGCCAGATCTACTTCAACCGGAAGCGCCAGATGCTCGCGCGTTATCCCAACTTTGACCCCGCCAACCCGTACGTCGGGGGTTACGCCTACGTCGACGGCCCCCTTCCGAAACCGCCGGCCAGCATGTACCGCAACGAAACCAACGACACGGCCATCGTGATCCGCTACCGCGCGAAAGACGCCCGCCCGTGGGCGCATCCCGAGTCCGGCGAGGTCAACATCTTCCCCCGCTACAACTGGATGAACGACGTCGTGCCGATCGCCTCGGTGAACCCCGGGACGCGGGAGATCGTCCTGTCCCGGAATGTCCGCACCCCGGAAACCCCCGCAATCCGGCCTTACGACCGCTACTACGTGCGCAATCTGCTCGAGGAACTCGATTCGCCGGGCGAGTGGTTCCATGACAAAGCGGCGGACGCGCTCTTCTTCTGGCCGCCGGAGCCTCTCACAGAGGGCAGCGTCCGCGTGCCGGTTATCGAGAACCTCATCCGGATCGAGGCGGGGGCGGCCTGGATGACGATCCGCGGCTTTACGCTGGAAGGCTGCAGCGGCGCGGCCGTTTTCGTGACGGGAGCGGACGACTGCCTGATCGCGGGCAACACCCTCCACAACGTGGCCAGCCGTTTCGGCCCCGCCGCCATTGAGATCGGAGGCGGACACCGGTGCGGCGCGGTCGGCAACGACATCTCGGACGCGGAAAACGGCGGTATCCGGATCGGGGGCGGCGATTTGGAAACCCTTGAACCGGGCGGAAACTACGCCGAGAACAACTATGTCCACCACATCGGCATCGAGAACGGCCACAGTTGCGGTATCTGGCTGAGTGGCGTCGGCCAGCGGGTTTCCCACAACCTGATCCATGACATCACCCGCTGCGGCATCTTCGGCGGCGGCCCCGACTGCATCATCGAGTATAACCGCATCCGCCATGTGAACCTCATGACCGAGGACACGGGCGGGCGTTACGGCGGCGGCATGTGGCACATCCGCGGCGAGATCATCCGCTACAACTTCGTCACCGACACCCTCGGGTTCGGACGGGTCGGCGACCGCTGGACGTCGCCCTACTACAGTTGGGGCATCTACCTCGACTCCTGCCAGAGCTACACCCACGTGTACGGCAACATTGTGGCGCGCACGACCGTCGGCGGCTGCCACGTCCACGCCGGACGCAACAACGTGGTCGAAAACAACATCTTTGTCGAGAGCAGCGGCCCGCAGTTCCAATTCAGCGGGCTCGACCCGCAGTCCGAACTGGTGCAGGGACGCCTGAAGGCCTACGCGAAGGTTCAGCAGAACCCGGCCTATGTCGCCAAGTACCCCGACATGGCCAGCACGGACATGGACAAGGTCTGGCACTTGGCCGATAACACGACCCGCCGCAACATCATTTGCTACAGCAACCCGAAATCCCACCTGTACCGCATCCGCCATGTCGCGGCCGACCCGTTCAACCAAAACACGGTGAACTCCAATCTGGTCTGGAACACGGGGCATCCGGTCACCGTCATGCTGAACGGAAAAACGTTCGCTTGGGACGACTGGCGCAAAGAAGGCTACGACACGCATTCTGTCGCGGCCGACCCGCAGTTCGTGAATCCCGACAGGGATGACTACCGTCTGAAATCCTCGTCACCCGCCTTCAAGCTGGGCTTCAAGCCGATCCCCGTTGACAGGATCGGGCCTTACAAAGACGGCCTGCGGGCGAGCTGGCCGATTGACGAAGCTCATGGCGTGCGGGAGCAGCCGTTGCCGAAGGCGCGGGTTCTGCTCTGGCCTGACACCGCACCGGCGGGTGACGGCACGCGCGAGCTGAGCGATGCCGCGATGACGGTCTTCCTGCCGCTGAAAGGGCGCGCCACCGGTGCGGCGGTGGTGATCTGCCCGGGCGACGGTTACATCCGGCACTGTCTCAACGTCGAAGGCGCCGTGGTCGCCCAATGGCTCGCCGACCGCGGCATCGCGGGCATCGTGCTCGAATACCGCCTGCCGAACGGGCGGCACGCGGTTCCGCTGCTTGACGCCCAGCGGGCCATCCGCCTGGTGCGGGCGAACGCCGAGGCGTGGGAAATCGACCCGGGGCGCGTCGGCATCATGGGCTTTTCCGCAGGCGGCCACCTGGCCTCCACGGCGGGCACCCGGTTCGATGCCGGCGACCCAAAGGCCGCCGATCCGGCCGAACGCCTGAGCTGCCGCCCCGATTTCATGGTGCTCGTTTACCCGGTGGTCACGATGGGGGACAAAACGAACAAGGGCACGAAAGATAACCTGCTAGGCCCCAACCCGAAGCCGGAACTGGTCTCGCTGTACTCGAACGAACGGCACGTCACCAGCCAGACGCCACCGGCGTTCTTGGCGCATGCCCGGGATGACGCGCCGGTGCCTCCGGAAAACAGCCGGGCCTTACGCGATGCCCTGAAGGCACACCGCGTGCCTGCCGAATATCTGGAATTGCCGTCTGGCGGTCACGGCCTGAACGGCTGCAAAGGCCCGATGTGGGAAACATGGAAAAGCGCCGCGCTCACATGGATGGCCAGACAGGGCTTGCTCGCGCGCGCAACGCCCAAGAATAAATAATACCGCTACCCAAACGACCCGCGCAAAGCGCCCCGTCACACGTATTCCATAAACTTGAGCGTTGAGCGTTTTTCCCGCTTGCGTTCGGCGTTCTTGTCTACACCCGGATAAATGTCTTGTTCCGGTACATGTACCACAGCAGCAGCCACAAGACCGCAAAGGCTCCGGTCGACAGGATGGCTCCGTGCCACACGCCGACGTAAGGTTTCAGTCCCCCGAGCAGCACGGTGGCGATAGAATAAAAAGCCCCGCGGCCAAGTGCATTGGCCATGTAGGCAAAGATGGAGTTCATCCCGATGACCGTAAAGGGAAACGCCCAGCGGCGGAACCCCCACACGTCAATCACCAGATAGAACAGTGCCAGCAACAGATAGCTCCAGCCGCCTGCGTAAAGGGCAAACGCGCTGGTCCACCGGTTCTTGATGATGGGGGACCAGATCGGCCAGTCGTTCCACTCCACGCCAAACAGTTCAACCCCGGGAAACCACCGGGCAACCCACCCGCCCCAAAAAACGCCGGCCGCGAGACAGCAGACGCCCAGGCCGACCAGCCACAGGACTTTGTTCCTCTGAGACCGCGCCGGAGAACGCAGGATATGTGCGGCAAAAACCCCCAGCATGGCCGTTGAGGCGTGCCCGAGAATACCCAGGATCCACCCGAGACGGAAACGCCCCTGCCAATCCCCCAAAATCCAGTCGTTGAGCCAGTCGCCGACATTGCAGCGGGGAGCGACCACGCCCATCACATGCCCGGGGCCGGGGACAAAGGCCAGCAGGGCCCAGTACCCGACCAGCATCAACACCGTGATGGCAATCTGCCACCGTAGCCGGAAATGCAGAAAAATTACGGAGGCAACGAAATAGCCGAATCCCAGCATCTGCAGCACGCTGTAAATTTGGAGCTTGCTGATGTCATACGTCAGCAGGTTGCCGTTGACCATCAAGCCGAGCGTGAACAGGATCAGCACGCGGGCGATAATATGGCGGTAGAGTTTCACTAAGCTGTCGCCCCTCGCAAGGCGCTTGGCAAACGCATAAGGGATCGACACGCCGATCATAAACAGGAACAGCGGGAAGATCAGGTCGATGAAACGGAACCCTTCCCACGACACATGCACAAACTGAGTCGGAAGCCAACTGAGCGACGGGCAGCCGCTGGCCTTCACCAGCGAGCTGACGATAGAGGTTCCGCCGATGATGCAGAACATGTCAAAGCCCCGCAGGGCATCAAGCGAGGCAAGCCTCCCCGTGGGGGCAGGCGTGCCGGCGGCCAACACCGCAGAAGCGGCACATCCCGCAGCGGCGGTCACGCCGGCATTTTGGAGAAAACGGCGCCGGGAAAGAGGGGGGGCACTCGACATGGAAAAGGTCTCCTGCATCAACATCCCACAGCGTGAGCCGGAACTGCCCGCACGCCATCGCGCGTAAACGGGATAATTTTCCACACCCATGCTTCGCGTCTAGTATTATGTGGGAGAGGAATGTGGGTAGTCAAGCCCCCTATTTCGCCCCTCTGCCATCACGGGAGCATTCCCGGCTCACTGACCGTTGGGGGGGGCTGGTTACAGGTTGCTGGAGGCTTTCGGGCACTTGCCCGTCCCTCCGGGCGGCCGGCCGCATTTTGCGTTGCCCTTCCGGCCCATGCCGGTACGGCGGGACGTCCATTTCGGCGTTTATGTTCCCACTTTTAATACGCGTTTTCTAACATTTGCAAAAAGCGCTGCGGCGCTCTCAGGCGAATTTGACAAAATCATCCGGCACACAGCCCCGCCCACCATGACATTACGTTTAACGCGCTTAACCGTTAACAAAAATGGTATGCCTCTTGCTTGGTGAAGCATTTTGAAACGAGTGCCGCTAAACCGCACTCGAGTGTGACCTGTCCGCGTATACCTCAGAAATGGGACACGAGACGTTATGGCTAAAATCCTGATCGCCGATGATGAGCAGTCCGTCTTACTCTTGATCCAACGTCTCCTGAATGAGAACGGTTACGAAACCGCCGAGGCCGCGAATGGGTTGGCTGCACTCGAATTATTTCAAACTCAGTTTTTCGACCTGATCATCACCGACCTTCGAATGCCCCGTATGGACGGCATGACGTTTTTACACGAGGTGAATAAACTGGAACCCGCGATACCCATTATCGTCCTGACAGCCTATGCCCCAACGGAAGCCGAAACCGAAACACTGAAAAACTGCACGTCCGTTTATATGGCCAAGCCTTTCAAAGCCGACGAACTGCTCAACACCGTCAAAAGTATGCTCGACACCGGCATAAAACCTCTCACGGGAAGTTCAACCGGTTCTTCCCCGGATACGTGCCCCGAGCCGGACAGCATTTGAGGCAAAAAGGCGGGATGGAAATGGCGCATACCGCTCGTCAGCTTGACGGCCTTTCCCGCCTCTCGCGCGCATCGTCCCGCCCAGACCCGTCACGGTTCCGGCTCATCGAAGCCGCTGGACCGATTGCCGACCAGCTTGAACTGTCCGCGTAAAATCTGGATGGCCTGTTTCGCGCCCGTGACCCCGTCCCGCGAAATCATATTGTCTTTCAGAATTGACGTGTCGCTACCCGGCGAATTCAAGACGACGGGTTTGAGGCAACCGGCAATCGCATTGTCGTGGATGTTCCAGTCAGACGAACTGATTTCGAAACGGTCGCCGGATTTCATGTCAATGGAGGAGTTCAGTTTGATGCGCGATGTCTGCGGATCAAATGAGTTGATCTCCGCTGAGCCGACAGGCTTCCCGCCTCGGAAGCAAGTGAGTGTCCTGCCGCAATACAGGTTGGGATTCAGCCCGAAGGGGATGGTTCCTGAACGTGCCGTGAACGTCGTCGCGTCCGCAACCTCGCCAACAGTTGCTTGATCCGCGACGCTGACGATGCCCTCGCCGCAATTGCGCACCAGATTGTCATGGACCAGCGCGTTGAAAGAAGGCTCCCGGAGCCGGATGCCCGTGACCGCCGCGTCGTTTGTCCCGCGGACATAGATCTGGTTGCCGCTGATGATCGTGTCATCGCCTCCGATGGTAATGGCGGCCCGCGGCACACTTTTCTGTCCGACCGCCGTCATGTCGAAGATGTTTCCCGTGATAATCGTGTTGCCGGGAAGATAGGCGTTGGGAAACGTGTGACTGAGACCTCCGCCCACCACGACGCCCGGCGACCCGAAGTTGACGAAGATATTGTTACGGACGATGACCTGTGTCGCGCCGCGCGTGGTGCGGACAGCGCAGCCGCCGTAACATACATTGTTTTCAAAGACGTTGTCCGCGATGATGGCTTGCCCGGCGCCGAGGTCAGGGTAGGTGTCGTCACGGTTGGCCGGGCCGAGATTGCCCATCGCCACCGGGCCGGCGTTGCGCATGTAGTTGCCCGTGAACGTGACGAAGCGCGACGCGCCTTCCCACGAGTTTCCGCCGACATCGACGATCCGGCAATTCAGGATATCCGTGTTCTCAATGCCGCACATCACATCGTTGAAGGCGTTGCGGGCAGAGTTAGTGACCGAGCAGCGCAGATAGGTGATTTTCTGGGTGTAAGAGCGTCCGGGCTTCACCGCGCCGCGGCTGCGCCCTCCCGCCACAAAGCATTCGCCCGACATCCGGCTCGCGTGGCAGTTCTCCACCAGCACGCGCTCGGTGTTCGAAATTGTGACGGCATTGCAGGGCTTTAAGCCAAAGCCCCAGATGCCAATGGAACCGCGCGTCCGCATGTGGCCGGCAGCGGCTTTCCCTTCAAGCCCCATGAACCCGACCATGCGGAGGTTGCGGACCGTGGCCTCAACGCCTTCCGAAAGGTGGATGCAAGACCCCACGCCCTCGCTGATGTCGAGCACGGTGTCCTCAGCACTCTCGCCCTCGATCGTAAACGTGACGGGAGACCTGACCCGCATGCCGCGCGAGAGGCAGTAGTGGCCGATCGGCACAAAGAGCTTGCGCTTCTCCTTGAGCGCGCGGTCGACCGCCGCCTGAAGCGCGAAGGTGTCGTTGTGCCGGATCACGGCGTCCTTTACCGTCCGGTTGGCCGGATCGCTCAACGTGATGACCTTGCCCTCGATCTTCTCGATCCGGCTCACCAACTGGTCGCGCGCGCCAAAGGCGACCACATAGCCTGTCTCCCAGTCGCGCGGGTTGAGGCGCACTTCGGTGCCGCCGCTCAAGGGCTGCCAGTCATGCGTGATCGGCTGCTCAGGATGCCAAGTGAGCCCGAGGTCGTCGGTCCACCGGAAGGCGGGCTTGTTGGACGGCGCGATGTCGAGCACATAGACCGTCCAGCTCCCCGCGCTGCCGTCATAGCCCCGAACCTCCACGGAGTTCGTCACCGGCTTCGAGTTCAGATAGATCACGCCGGTTCCCCAGAGCCGCGTCGGCTGGTAATGGATGTTCGCCTTCGACACCATGACGCCCTGCCCCACCTGGAAGTCGCCGACATCCGCCACCGTGATCTGACACGAGCCTGTCACGGCCGATGCTGTCGTCTCAAACTTCGACCCCGAAGCCCCGCACTCCCTGGCGTTCAGCCACTCCTGAGCCATCCCGCCGGCAGACCCTGGGGAAGCGTTCACACCCGCACAAAACAAAACCGCCGCCAAAACGCATTCCCTGCGAATCCTGCTCATTTACTTTCCCCTTTTAGCACCTTATCGGTCGATAAGACCAATAAAAAACACGTTGTTTCACCACGAAGACGCGAAGAGCACGAAGTTTTTTTAATGACCTTTCCCTTCTTCGTGTCCTTCGTGACTTCGGGGTAAGAAATTTGGGTTGCGGGCTGCACCCGCGTCAGGGCAGTGTCCACACGAGACGAACGCCATCGGAAGGGCAACGCAAAGCACGGGCGGACGTCTCGGACGCCCGAACGCGGCACGGTTTATCCGAGATATGCCTTCTGTTCCCGCAAAACTTTTTGGATATCGGCCACCGGGACCTGCCTTGGCGTGACCCCGCTTTTGGCCGCCAGCGCCGCGGCGACCCCCGCCGCATGTCCCGTCACGATGCAGACCGGGATCAGGCGCACGCGGTCGATCAGATCCGGCGCGCACGAGATGCACCGGCCCGCCGCAATCACATTGTCCACCGTCTTGGGAAGCAGCGCCCCGTACGGGATCGGGAATTCGGGCAGTTTCATTCCGTCGTGCCCCGAGACCGCCACCACGTCGGCGCATTTCGCGCCACTCGTTGCCCCTTTCTTATCGATGCTTGCCGCGCCGTCCAGCAGGCGCGTCGCGCGCACGCCGATCTGCGGCGTGGTCTGCATCAGGAACACCTCTTCGTAGCCCGGCGTCTTGCGGATGCGCTGCACATAGTCCCAGGCCGACTTGCGGTGCATCATCTCGATCCTCGAAAGGTCGCGGATATCCAGCCCGTTCCCCTTCGGCCCGAGGTTGTTCATCCAGCGGGCCGACTTGATCGGCTCCGCACTGCCCAGACGGGGCGCTTTCATGCCTTGGGGCAATTTACCCGTGTCGACGCGGTCCGAGTTCCCCACCCGGTAAACGAACCCCATCGCGTGCGAGATCTGCTGGTAATCCGCCCCCGCCTGAAAATAGACGTCTCCGTCGCCCGAGGCGTCCACGACCACCTTCGCCAAGATCGCCTGCCGCCCCTGCTTGCTCTCGAAGACAATGCCCTGCACCGCATGGCCGTTCTGGATCACGTCCACGCCCCACGCATGGAAAAACATATCCACCTTGGCCTCCTGGACCATCTCGTCCATCAGCACCTTGGCCGCCTCAGGGTCGACGGTCGGCTGCCCCACTTCAGGGGGCAGCGGGGTGACCGCGCCCGCGCCCATTTTCTCAAGCCGCCGCAGGAACTCCTCGCAGAGGCCGCGCGTCACCAGCTTGAACCTGCCGTTCTCTTTGACGCCCGTGCCGATCACAATCAGTACCATGCCGTTCGTGAACAGCCCGCCCAGGCTGCCGTACCGCTCCACCAGCGCCACCTTCGCACCGGTCCGGGCCGCCGCCACCGCCGCGGCAAAACCGGCCGAGCCGCCGCCCACGACCACCACGTCCGCCGTGTGAAACACCGGCAGTTCGCGCGCGGGTTGTATCACCTTGCCCCCTTCCAGACGCGCCGAGGCCACGTCCTTCATCGACGGAGCAACCTTCCGGACGTTCTTCGCGAACCCGGGATAAGCCGGGTCGCCGTCCGTGTCCGCATCGGCAAAGCCGCGTCCGGCCAGCAGCCCGAGACCCGCCCCGCCCCACCCCAATTTCCCCAGCACCTCCCTGCGTGAAAACCCTTCGCTCATTGAATGCCCTCCTTCACCTGTCTGACCGCATCCCACGATAACCGTTCCCTTCAACGGCTGTCAACCCGGATATCCGTTTTCTGTGCGCCCCCTGTCTCCGCCGGCCCTTTTTCCTCCACCGGCCGGTCGAGCCAGGCGGTGTAGCCGTTTTTGAACAGCCACTCCGCAGCTCCGACATGCCCCTGCAGCGCCGCCTGCTTGCACAGTGCCACCGCCCGGATGTGGCTCAGGTTGACGCCCCGGCCATACTCGTGCAAGAGCGCCAGATTGTAAGCCGCCTCGGCCACCCCCTGCTTTGCGGCCTCTGAGAAACACTCCGCCGCCTGGGTCTCGCTCCTCGCCACCCCCTCGCCGCGCAGATAGAGCATCCCGAGATTGTTCCGGGCCGGCGCATACCCCATTTCCGCTGCGCGCCGGTAGTGCTCGGCAGCCTTGGCGTAGTCCTTCTTCACCACCTTGCCCCGGTAATAAAACGTTCCCAGCGCGTGGACGGCCCGGGGATTATCCTGCCCCGCCGCCTTCAGATACCAGCGGTACGCGCGCTCCTCGTCCTCCGGGAGACCGCGCCCCTGCTCATACATCTGCCCGATGAAAAACTGCGCCATCGGATGCTTCTGCTCGGCCGCCTTGGCGAACCACGTCAACGCCTTCACGTCGTCCCGCCTCAGTCCAGTCCCGTCCCGGTAGAGCAAGCCGATGTTCAACTGCGCCTCGGCGTGCCCCTGTTCCGCCGCACGCCAGTACCAGAGCCCCGCCTCGCGGAAACTCTGCGGCATCCCCAGCCCGCGCGCGCAGACAAACCCGTAATTGAACTGACCGTCGGCGTTCCCGCTCTCCGCCGCCCTCCGGTACCACACGGCGGCCTGCTCCGCGTCCGTCTCCACCCCCAGCCCCTTCTGGTACAGCCACCCCAAGTTGTTCATGGCGTTGGAGTGCCCCTTTTCCGCTGCCCGCTGAAACAGCCGGAAAGCCAGCTCCGCGTCTTTCGGGACACCGGCGCCGTTGGCGTAAAGCGTGCCCAGGTTGTACTCGCCGTTCATGTCGGCCTGCAGCGCCGCCTGGCGGAAATACTCGCAGGCCTTGTCGTAATCCCGCGCCACACCGCGCCCCTGGTAATACATCATCCCCAGACTGTTCTGCGCCAGCGCCTGTCCCTGGGCGGCCGCCCGCGTGAACCACGCGAGAGCCTTGTCCGGCTGCCGCAGGTTGATCTCGCAGTCCACCCCCACCAGGTACTGCGCCAGCGCGTTTCCCGCTTCCGCGTGCCTCAGCACCAGCGGGCGGCTCTCTGCGAGATACCGCTCCCGCAGCGTTTCGGGCAGGACACACAAGGGCTCATGCCCCGCATACACCGCCATCAGGAACCGGAAGAAAGGCTGCCCCGCCTCGGCGAGCGCCCGCACCTTGGCGACCGCCACCACAAACTCGTCCACGCTCCCCGCCGTCCGCGCGTTAACGAACAGGTTGACCGTCACCCGGATCTCTTCCTCAGGACCGGACGGCACACCGTCCCCGTCCGCCCCGATCACCCGCCCGGCACAGAATAGAAGGAGGAACGACCCCGCCAGCGGTTTTCCGAATATCCTCATGACGCCTGAAAGCCTATTTGTATTTCGCGAACGAAACGTTGCTGCTTTCGCGGCGCGGGTTGAACAGCATCGCATCCGACACGGGCGTGGTTCCCGCAATCACCCGCGAGTATTTCTCGCGCCATCCCTTGCGCCGCCCGTAAACCGTCATCTGGTACCCCCGGGTCAGGAAGAGCGGCGCGTCCAACACGAGCGCGACCCCATAGAGCACCCGCAGCCAGAAGTCCCCCCCCGCGCGCGCCTCCTGACGCCGGTCCACCCACTGGCGCACCATCTGCACCCAGAACCGGCAGGTGTGCCGGAAATCCAAGACGTCGAAACCGTCTTTCAGCAATTGGAACACCTCGCCCGCGTTGTAACGTTCGCCCGCGCCCGAAACCACCCGCTGACGGTTGAGGGCGGCCGCGACGCCGAACCGTTTGCGGTACTCGACCGTCAGGATGAAATGCCCCCCCGCCTTCAGCACGCGGTGGCACTCCCGGATCGCCCTGCGGGTAGCCGCCCCGCCCGGCAACGTCCCGTGCGACACCACCACCACATCAAACTGCTTGTCCTCGAACGGCAACTCGCCGTCCGGCCCCGCGCACAACACCGTCTCGTCCCCGAGTGCCGCAGCCACCAAGGCCTGCCGTTGCGGAGTCGGCTCCACGCTCATCCAGTACCCGCCCTCCTGCCGCAGGATCCTGCTCACGCCGGCGTTCGTGAACCCGATGTCCAACCCGACCTTGACCCCCTTCGCCTGCCCACGCAGAAAATACAGCACGGAACTGATCTCGCGTCGCAACGGCAACGAATACACATTCCGATCCAAAAACCCAAACCGTCAACAAAACCCACACGCATACGGTTTCATGCGGACACCCCTCCCGTTGCCGCATCCCCTTTACCAACTTTGCGGCACACACGCCCCCTGAGCGATCCATCAGCCAGGCTTTTTCTGCGGCTTTTCTTTGCCCGGCTTCGGGGAAAAGACACGCGAGGCAATAGGACGTCCTGCCGCTCCAAAACTATTCCGCGGATAGACCCTCAGCCGATAGTCCCCGTTGTCCGGCAACGACATCCCGTCAAAGTCGAAACGGAGCACGCCGGCATCCCGCCAGTAGGCACGATGAAACGTCGGCGACAGGAATCGCTTGACCGCCGCCACGGTTCCGTCCGTCATCTCGGCCCGAACCTCGTAGTCGTAGGCCCGTCGCCTTGGCAGCCGGGAATTCCAGCGTCATGAAAATCGTCCAGCGCCCGTTCCGGGTGTCGCCGTTGGTCACAAACGTCCGGACGGTTGCTCCATCGGGGAACTGAGGAACCGGCGTCCGGTTCTGATGCGCCTCGAACGCATAGGGCTTTTCGCCCTTCGGCACGATCCAGGGATCGGCAATATCCGCGCGCTCGCCAAAGTCGTAGCGTTTGATCTCCACCCGATCCGGATAGACCGAGACAAAAAAGCCTTGCGGCTGTTCGAGGTTTTCGCGTGAAGGTATCCGGCGCATCCCTAGTTTCGAGTCGCCTTTGCGGCTGTCGGAACCGTTGTCATATCCCCGGGGAACCGAGGTGTAGCTTAGCGACGGAACCGAAACCGCCGTGAAGCCGTCTTGCCAGATCGAGCGCTCGTCGTTGAGCGTCCGGTGTGTATGCCCGGTGAACGCGAAACAGTCGGCAAACCCGTCGAGCGTTTTTTTCAACGGGTTGGCGTTGTCGTCTGGGGACGCGCCCGCCGCCGCGCCCGGAATCGGCATGTGGCGGAAAAAGAAAAAAGGCCGGCCCGACGTCTTCAGTTCATCCGCATGGCTGTTGAACCATTTGGCGACCATTGCGTCGTCACAGGTGTTTCCCTTCCAGTTGAACTCCGCACTGATGAAGGTGTAACCCTTGATGGTACGGCGGCGAATCTCGCCGAACTGCTCTTCGAACATCTCCTCCCAACATTTGCGCATACCCAGATCGCACAAGGCCTCGTCCTCAGAATAGCCCTGCATGTGCATGTCGAGCGTCATGTCGCCATACCACCAGCCGTCATAATCGTGATTGCCCGTGCACATCAGCGGCACGATGCCGGTTCCGGCCATCTCGTCTTTCCATGCGTCCGAAAAACATTTAAGCTCGCTCCTGAGGCCCCAGTCGACAAGGTCGCCTGCGATCACGACCGCATCGGCGCCGCGCCGCCTGAAATAACGGAGCGCCTCGCGCAACCGGGCGGTCGATTCCGGTGTGGTCACGTGGGTGTCGCTGATGACGCCGAACGTGAGATCGGGCTTGGCCGCGACCTTTCCCGTCGACTGACACCCGGCAAGGCCAAACACCGCCGCCACACCCCCGATAAACCCCCTTCTCGTTTGCATAATGATCTCCTCACTACCATCCCACAGGCCCGGAAACACACCGGTTTCCATAATGTGCCATATTATGCGGAGGGAGTGAAAACAGTCAATCCCGGAAACGTAATCGCATGTCCGCCTTCGCTTCCTTGCGCCCTTGTCCGGAAGCCCTGCGGGAATCCACTGGACGATCTGCCTCAGTCTGGTGTATGCTATTCGTGAAGAAAACATGAAAAACTATCTCTCACTCGCAATGCTGGCGCTTGCCGGATGTCTGGCAAGCAACCCGGAACCCACCGCCTACCGTCTTGCGGACGTGGTCGTCGTCGTGCAGAAGAGCGCGGACAAGAAGACCGCCGCAGATCTGAAGCGCGCCGCGGACGATTTCGCCGGTGCGCTTTCCGCGAAATGCGGCGCAAAGATCCCCGTCTTCGAGGAGGGGGTCGAGCCGGCGGACGCAAAGGCGAAGATTTATCTCGGGAAAACCGCTGCGGCCGCAGCCGCTGGCCTCACGGGCGATGAGATGCGTAACGGCGACTGGTGCGTCCGGAACGAGGCGGGCCGCGGCTTCATCTTCGCGAAGACGCCCTGGGGGCTTCGCGGGGGCGTGCGGGACTTCCTCACGCGCGAACTCGACTACCACGTCTATTTCCAGGACGGGCACGACACCTTCGTTCCCGATTCCGAGGCAACGATCCCTACGGGCGAGCGTACGGTGCGTCCCGCGGTCTACAAACATCACATCTACCACGCGATGTACAACGGCAATATCTATCCGACGATCAAGCCGCTCTGGGAACGCTATTCGCGCATGAACAACCTCAATGACGACACGCGGTCGATCGAGAACAACTACCGCGTCTCGCACCGTACGCCCGGCTGTCACAGCCAGTTCGCCTACTGTGACCCCGCGAAATACTTCAAGGACCATCCCGAGTACTTCTGCGTCGGGCCGGACGGCAAGCGCCACGGCGTGCCGAACTCCCAGAGCCAGCTCTGCTTCACGAACCCCGACACCTACCGCATCTGCCTCGAGTCGCTCGAGCGTTTCGTCGAGGCGGACCGCAAGGCGAATCCGACGGACTACCCGTGCATCTACGACTTCACGCAGCTCGACAACTCCTCGTTCCTCTGCTGCTGCGAGAACTGCAAGAACGTGATCGCGAAGTACAACCGTGTTCCGGGCGGACATTCCGAGGGCGGCGACGCGGGACTCCAACTCGAGTTCGTCAACCGTCTCGCGCGCGATATCCGGAAGAAATACCCTGACGTGCAGATCCGCACCTTCGCCTACGTCTCGACGGAATGCGCGCCGAAGCCGGGCACGATCACGGTCGAGCCGAACGTCGTCATCTGGTGGTGCGACGTTTACAGCCATTCTGACCACACGCTCCCGCTCGAGACGCCCGGGCACTTCAATATGAAACAGGCCGAGGAACTCGGCGACTGGATAAGGCTGACGAAAAACATCGAGGTCTGGGATTACATGCTCTATACGGACGCCTTTCCCGAGGTCTCGGTCGATGCGATCGCCGCGGACGCGAAGCTCTTCGCGAAGAGCAATATCCCGAACGTGTTCATGGAGAGCGAATACCACGGGCAGCCGTTCTATGAACTCAACACCTATGTCTGGAGCCGCGTTTATGAGAATCCCGGCGAGGACGTCGAGAAGCTCGTCGACGAATTCTGCCGCGCTTACGGTGCGGCGGCGGGCGAGATGCGTGCGGCGGTCGACCTCATCCGCGGCGAGATCAAGGCGCGCCACGCGACGGAGCCGGCCGACTGGCACAACCGCAACATCCCCTGGCTTGACCTCGCGACGATGGAGACGCTCACAAAGCTCTTTGAAACGGCCTACGCGAAGGCCGGTAAGGACGCGGTCCTCAAGGGCCGTCTCATCCGCCCGCTCCTCTCCGTCTACGCGCGCATGTACGCGATTCTCCGCAAGGAGCCGCTGCAGAAGGCGAAATTCCTGAAAGTGAAGGACGAGTACCGCCGGCTCGCCGGCGAGTTGGCGAAGTACGCGCTCATCGAACCGAAGGAGCGCGGCACGTACCTGAAGAAGTTCGACGAGAAGCTCGCGGTCGTGGCGCTCCGCTTCAAAGAGCTGCCGCCCGAACTCAAGGACGTGTCGTCCGACGACCTCATCTGCGTTAACTACCTGAGCCAGAGCCGCTACAACTTCAAGGACGACACGGCCTCCGAGTGCGGCTACACCCAGATGGCGAAGGACGTGAAAAAACTGCCGATGCCGTGCGGCGCGTACGATTTCCAGCTCAAGGAGGTCTGCGGCACCTGGAAGATCACGCCCGAGACGGTTCCCGCCGACGGTGTCTACCACTGGGTGAAGCTCGGCGTCGCGAAGGTCGGCCCCAACACCGGCTTCTGGTATCCGGGGTCGTGGCTCAACAGCTTCTCGCTCCGCCCCTGGTACATCCTCGCGGACGGACTGCCGGTGAACCCGAACTGGTACGAGTGGTGGGTCTCGGTGAAGGCGACCGAAGGCGAGGTCTCGATCGACCGCCTCGCCCTGAAGCGCGTCCCGCCGCCGAAGGGCAAGTGATCACTGGACTACGGGATGTCTCCCGGGCCGGTCAGCGGCGGTGAGGAGGCGTAAGGGAATGAAAAACGGATTTTCCCCGTTGATGATCCGGAAAGGTATAGTACACTACTAACGTGGACAAAACCCGCAATCCAACTCAATCTCACACAAAGGCTCAAAGGACACAACGTTTTCCATGACCATCCATTCCCCTTCGTGCCCTTCGTGTCTTCGTGCGAAAAACAACGTGTTTTTTATTGGCCTTATCGGCCGATAAGGCACGAACATGTCGCAAGGTGAATGTCATAAACGGCAATCAAAAAAGGAAAACAGACGATGAAGACAATCATGCGGATGACGGGAGTGGCGGGCGTGTTTGCGGCCGTTCTTTACGTTTATGCCGATACCGGGTCTTTCAGCGAGACGCTGCAGCCCGGAGCGGGTTCAAGTGTCACGCTCGATGCGCCGTCGGGCGTTTCGACGCAAACCTCCTTCACGGTGCTTTCCGCAGCGGGTTCGCAGGCTCTCCGCGCGTGGACCGAGAACCAGATCAGTGACTACGGCGGGAACGAGGATTATGGTCTCCGGCTCAACACCGCGACGGTGACGGCCGAGGATGTCGACGGCCGCACCAAGATCACCTTCGCGGGCGGCGAGACCTACTCGCGCAAGTTCGAGCTCTATGACGGCGCCGATCTCGTCATCAACGGCGGCACGTTCACGAACAGTCTTTCCTTCGCCGCAGGCCCGTCCGATTCCAACCTTAAAACGGCCGAGCAGACGGTGACCGTGAAGGGCGGCGCGACGGTGCAGCTTCTCTCGCGCATCAACAACTTCCCGGGCAACTGGGGCAATCTCACGCGGCTCAATGTCGAGAACGGCACCATCAACTTTGCGCACTCGGGCGTCGCGTATCCAGCGACCGCGCAGTTCAAGATCGGTTCCAGCGCGGGCTCGACCGGCATCGTCGAAGTCGCCGCAGGCAGCACGATCAGGACGTCTGCCTATGCCAAATTCGTCTATCCCGCCGGTACGGTTCAGGAGACCGAGATCGCCATCTCCTCTTTCGGTCCGCGGATGGTCTTCGGCGGCATGGATAGCAATGCATCGCGCGCGCAGCACGGCGTCGGCATCCTGAACCTCCACGGTACGGCGGCGCTCGGTGGGGGGTTCCGCATCGGTTCGCCTGATTCCGTGATCAATGTCTACAACGGCGGCAAACTCCTTCCCAACGTCAACTGCACCTGCGAAATCCTCTCGGGCACGCTCAATTTCTATGAAGGTTCCGATTCCGATATCCGCATGCTCAATATCGGCGCCGGAGGCGGAGGAGGAGGCGCTGTGGATCCTCCGCCCGCTGCGGGAGGCGCCGGACAAGGGGGAGGCGCTGATCGCCACCATGGCCGCCT
>JALHET010000335.1 GCA_022839525.1 Lentisphaerota bacterium | reverse complement strand
CCCGACGAAATCGTCGAGGCGGAAGAAGAAAAAATCGGCATCGACAACGGCTGGGGTCCGGTCAGGATCGTGACCGAAAACGGAAAGGTCAAAGGAGTCGAATTCCGCAAATGCGTGTCGGTGTTCGACGAGAACCGCAAGTTCAGCCCAAAGTTCGACGACAAGACGACGAAGATCGTCGAAGCGGACTACGTAATCGCATCGATCGGCCAGGCAATCGACTGGGGCACGCTGCTTGAGGGAACGAAGGTCGAACTCAAGCCGAACAAGGGACCGGTCGCAGACGCTATTACCTACCAGACTGCCGAAAGCGATATTTTCGTCGGCGGCGACGTGTTCACCGGCCCCCGCTTCGCGATCGACGCGATCGCCGCGGGCAAGGAAGGCGCAATTTCGCTCCACCGCTACGTGCAGAACGGACAGAGCCTCGTGATGGGACGGCTGAAGCGCAACTACATACCCCTCAACAAGGACAACGTCGACCTGGACGGCTACGACAACATTCCGCGCCAAAAAGTGCCCCATCTGAAAGACGGGGCGCATCCGGCAGGTGGGGCGCATCCGGCAGGTGCGGCGCATCCGGCGGGTGCGGCGAAGTCGTTCCGCGACACGCGCGGAACCTTCACCCCGGACCAGATCAAGACCGAGGCGTCCCGATGCCTCGCGTGCGGAGCGACCTACGTCGACCCGAATTTGTGCGTAGGATGCGGTCTTTGCACGACGATGTGCAAGTTCGAGGCGATTTCGCTCGTGCGCAAGTACGACGAGGCCGGCGTTGACTTCCGCGACCTCAAGCCGCTGATCGTCAAGAACGTGCTCAAGCGCAAGGTCAGGATAGCCGCGCGTAACATCGCCCGACCGATCGACAACCTGATCCACGGCGGCGCGCCGACGGAGTTATAAATGCATGAACTGGGAGTCGTCATCGAGGTCGTCAAGACGGTAGAGCAATTCGCGAAAGAGAACGAAGTTTCCGCAATCGATACGGTGACGCTCCAGATCGGGGAATTGTCGGCGATGATTCCCCGGTTTATCGAAGAATGCTGGCCCTGCGCCGTGGACGGGACTTCGCTCGAGCGGACGAAGCTTTCCATCGAGGTCATTCGGGCGAACGCCCGCTGCCCCGCCTGCGGCAAGGTATATCCCCTGCTCGAAAACAAGGACGCGTGCCCCGAATGTGGTGGCGCGCGCAAGGAAATCCTGAACGGGCGGGAATTCATGATTAAGGAAATTCTCGCGCTGTAAACGGTTTTCCGGTTTTTCAGGTTGCGGATGCGATTTTGGGAACGTATACTTTACTGTAAGTTATGATATACATCGACCTGATCCTGAACCTCAGCCTGCTCGTTTCGATTTCAATCATATCCGGATTCATCGACGCCCGGATGGGACGCAATTCTCTTCAGCGAAGGATCCTTCAGGGCATACTCTTCGCGGCGGCAGCGTGCGTCGGCATGCTCAAGCCGATGAATCTGCGTCCCGGGCTCATCTTCGACGGAAGGTCGATCGTCATCAGCCTCGCATCCCTTTTCTTCGGCACTCTCGCGGGAACAATCGCCGCCCTGCCCCCTCTCGCACTCCGCATCTGGATGGGGGGCTCGGGCATGTACATGGGAATTCTCGTCATACTGTCGTCGGCCGCTTCGGGACTTGCCTTCCGCAAGTTCTACGGAATTCCCGAAAAAACCCCGGGCTGGCTCAAGCTGTACCTATTCGGCCTCGCGGTGCATGCGGAAATGGTGCTGTGCATGATTATCGCCCTCCCGGACAGCGTCAGGGAAACGACGCTGCGCAACATGGCTCTCCCCACCATCCTGATATATCCGTTCGCGACGCTTCTGGCCGGAAAAATACTGAACGACCAGGTACTGCTCAGGCTGCAGGTCGACAAGATCAACGAAAGCGAAAACCTGTTCAGGGATGCCCTGGAATTCCTGCCGGTGCCGGTCTCGATCATGCGCGCCGACGGGTCGATAGCCTTCATGAACCATGCGTTTACGGAAGCCTACGGATACACTACGCAGGATATCCCCGACTATGAAACCTGGGTGCAGACCGCCTATCCCGACGAGGAATACCGCGCAAGCGGCATGCGCATATGGGAGGAAGACCTCCAGAAAGCGATCATAAGCCGCTCCGCGACGCCTTCCCGCATTTATCTGATGAGGCGCAAGGACGGACTGATCAGGCAGGTGAACATCAGGGCGAGGCCGTTCGGCTACAGGTACCTTACCGTTTTCCTCGACATGACCGACCGCCAGCTTCTGGAAACCGAACTCCGCAAAAAAGTGATAGAGCTTGCGCACACGCAGGAAGTCACGATTACCAGCATGGCGATCATCGCCGAATTCCGGGACAACGAGACGGGCGCGCACATCCAGAGAACCAAAGAATTCGTCCGGTGCATTCTGGAAGGCATGGGTCATGCCTGTCCGTACGAGGCTGATGTCTGCGAACGCATCTGCCGGTCCGCGCCGCTGCACGACATCGGCAAGGTAGCCATTCCCGACAGCATACTGCTGAAGCCCGGAAGGCTCACCGAAGAAGAAATGGAGCTGATGAAGAAGCATCCCGAATTCGGCAGCCA
>JALHET010000334.1 GCA_022839525.1 Lentisphaerota bacterium | reverse complement strand
CTCGTGTTGCTGGATAACCATCGTTCGCATATCCTCTCAATCAATCACACTAAACCATGTTTAATGCGGGAAAGCAAGGAAAAACCGCGGGAAAAACGCGGACTGTCGGGGTGAACGTACAAAATGGGCGCAACGGTGATAAGGGGATGCCGCCTTTTCAGAGACCGTAACGGGGTCACTCGAAGCCGCTGGTCTGATTGCCGATCAGCTTGAACCGTCCGCACAAGATCTGGATGGCCTGTGTTGCGCTCCTGTTCTCGCCCCGTGAAATCAGGTTGCCTTTTAAGACGGACGTGTCGCTCCCGTGAGAGTCGAGCACCACCGGATGTTGGCAGCCGGTGATGGTGTTGCCGTGAATAAGCCAGTTCGCCGAGTTCGGCGGAAAGACCTCAAAGGTGTCGCCAACCTTCAGATCGCGCGGGGCAGTGAGCTTGAAACACAGCGTAACCGGGTCATAAGACTCGATGACCGAGGTGCCGTTGGTCATGTTGCCGCTGAACCAAACGACGTTCCACCCCTGGTAGTGGTGGGAATACGGCCATTCCAGGGGGAGTGAGGCTTCGAGAAAGGTGGTGGAGTCAATCACCCCGGTCACGCGCGAGCGGGCACGTCCGGTCACCAGCCCCGTGCCGCAGTTGCGGATCAGGTTGTCGTGGACGTTTAGGCGTAAGGCCGGTTCGCGCAGCCTGATTCCCGTCACGCGCGGGTCGCACGGCCCCCGGACATACACTTGGTTATCGGACACCGTCACATCGGAGGCGCTCACGGTGATCCCGACACGGGTGGTCGCATTCGACCCCGGACAGGTCATGTCGATGATGTTGCCGCTGATGACAACGCTGTGGGAGGGAAAGGAGGCGCGGCCGGTCGGTGCCGGTTCGCCGGGTTTGAACCAGGACAAGGCGGGCCGTACGGTTTCACTGGAGACGGTGATCGCCGGGCCGTTGAAATTGATGAAGAGGTTGCCGGAAATCGCCACTTGTGAAGACCCGTGGTTGACCCGGATACCTCCGCAACCGCCGATTCCCTCGAAAACGTTGTCGCGTATCATCGCCTGTCCGCACCCCAGCTCGTTCAGGTGCGCGGAGCGATGGCTCATGTCACCCACCGTGATCGGGCCGGTATTCCGGAAATAGCAGCCGGCGACGCGCAGGAAGCGTGCCGGCATTTCGGCCGCATGCCAGCCCGCCCCGCCCGCACCGTCGACCCGGCAGTAGAGGACGCTGGTGTTTTCTCCGCAGTCGTTGTTGTTGAAGGCGTTGGCCGCGCAGTCGGTCACCGAGCAGCTCAGATAAGTCAGCGATTTCTGGTACTGCTTGGGTTCTACTTGGCCCGAGCGCGATGGGCCTTGGGCGTAGAAGCATTCGCAGGCCATGCGCCGGGCATGGACATTCTCGATCAGCACCCGCTCGGTGCCGGACATGCCGACCGCGTTACAGCCCTTCAGGCCGTTGGGCCAGAAACTGTGACCGCTCGAGGTGACGAATGCCAGCGGCGCTTCGGCGAGACCCGTGTGCCCGACCATGGTGAAATTGCGGATTGTCACGTCGATGCCTTGGGAGAGGCCGAGGCAAGAGCCTTCGCCGTCGCTGATGTCGAGCACCGTCGTTTCCGCGTTCGCGCCTTCCAGGCGCATGGCGGTGGCCTTGGTCACGCGCAGGCCGCCGGGAATGCGATAGTGTCCTGCGGGGAAGAAAACGTTGCTTTTCTGTCTGCGGGCGCGGTCAATGGCCTTCTGGACCGCCGCCCGGTCGGTGTGGCGGACCACGGCGTTGGTGGTTGTCCTGTTCGCGGCCTCGCTGAGCGTGAGCACACGGCCCTCGATCTTGTCGATCGTTCCGACAAGCTGGTCGCGGGCGGAGAAGGTGATCATTTCCCCGGGCTTCCACGCCTCGCGTTTGAACCGGATTTCCGTCCCGCCGCTGAGCGGTTGCCAGTCGTATGTGACGGGAACCTTCGACGCGGCCCACGGTTTGGCGAGGTTGCCCTTCCAGCGGAAGGTGACCGGATCGGCGCCGTCGATCTCCACGATGTAGGCCAGCCAGCTTCCGCCGCTGCCGTCGTAGCCGCGCATTTCCAGGGCGTCGCCAAGGGGCCGCGCGGTGCCGTAGGGGTTTTCCGGGCCATAACGGGTGGGGCGCAGATAACGGATGTTGCATTTGGAGACGCTGACTTGCTGGCCGACTTGAAAATCCCCAACCTCGGCGACAATGATCTGGTTGGAACCGGCAACGGTTGTGGCCAAGGTCTCGAATTCCGAACCCGAGGCGCCGAAGTCCCGCACGTTGAGCCAACGGTTTGATGTGGCGGACATCGGCGTTATCTCCCAACGCACGTTGTCGATGGTGTAAACGATATCGTGGCGGGGCCGGGCGGCATAGAGGACCAGGCTGGACACGCGGGAGAGATCCGCTCCGAACTCCTCCAGGCAGAGCGTGAGGTCTTTGTTCCAGCCCGGCTCTAGCCGCCCCAGCGACAGGGTCAAGTTGGTTGGGCGCCCTTTGAGGGAGAGCTGGGCACCGAACTCGACTTTCTCGGGGGTCTCGATGAAAAGATCCATGACCAAAAACTGACGTGCGGACCAGTTGG
>JALHET010000333.1 GCA_022839525.1 Lentisphaerota bacterium | reverse complement strand
CGGTCTCGTCGGCGAAGCGGGTGAGGATCCGGCGGGTGTCGAGATCGCGGCGGGGGATGTCGAGGCCGATCGTGTAGATCGCGACGCCGGCCCGCCGCGCGAAGTCGAGCGTGTCTTCGTAGCTGAACCGGCTCCCTTCGTCCCGTCCGTCGGAGAGGAGCAGCAGCGCCCGCTGCCCCCGGATGCCGTTGAAATAGAAGAGCGAGAAGACGATCGTGTCGTAGAGCGACGTGCCCCGCTCGGCCTTCAGGCCGGCGAGCCCGCTGGCGAGGAGCGCGGGATCGTTAAACTCAACCGTGGGCTGGAGCACAGCGGTGGCCGCATCGGCTTTGTCCCAGTCGTAGCCGTATCCGCCGAAATAACAGTAGAAACACATTGCATCCCAGTCCTGCAACGCGGCTGCCGACGCAGTGGACAGAAAATAACTTGAACGCCACTCATGCGGCCACATCATGTTGCTCTCGGTAGACGTCACCGGCTTCGTGTTTAGCTTCACCATCGCGATGGCGTTCTCAATGAGTCCGGCACCGAACAGCGGGTTACGCTCCACCGACGGAACGTTCGCCATGTTGAGCGACCGCTTGTCCTTGCGCCGCCGAACATGATCGTAGTACACGTTCTGCGACGTGTAGTCCATCATCGTCTGCGTCTCAAGGTCGGATATGTCGTAGTAGATGTTCGAATCGGCCACCGGCAGCACGCAGCCGAGTGAACGGATGAAACCGACCATCTCCTTTTGCCAAGCGGTCTGCACCGCGCGGAAAAACGCGATTGTCGCGCGTATGCGCGGGGGCGATCTGTCTGTCTTCCAATCCCCCTCGTTGCGTATCTCATGCACCGTTACGGGATTCACCGTGCCTGCGCCGGGGTCCTCGTCTGCCTTGAGTGCGCACAGTCCGTCGGGCGACGTCCACGCCTTTGCAAGCGCCTCGCGCGTACCGTATGTCTCAACGAGCCACGCATTGAACTTTTTCTTCAACAGTTCCTGATAATGCGCGGGCCACGGTTTTGAGTTCCAATCGAAAAACATCGTCTGTTCGTTGATGAGCATGAGCATGGCGACAGCAGGCTCATCCTTGAGCGCCTTACCGGTATACCTGTTCACATGCGTGAGCAGCCCTTTGATGTATTGCTTGCCGAGTTCGATGAACGCCGGCTCGAAACAAGCCCAGGGGCGATGCGCGCCGTACTCGGAGCCGTGCGGCACATCGACATCGGAAAAACCGCGCGCCGAAAGGCCCGTCACGGAATCGAGCAGGATGTAGATGCCTTTGTCCTTTAAGCACTTCACGAAATAATCGAAGCGCTCCCATCTCTCGTCCGTATCGGGAAGAAATGTTGTACGGTCGGGCCTGTCGCGATCGATGAGCACATATTCGGTGAGATGAAAACGCACGAGATTGATGCCGCTGCGCGCAAGCGTTTCCGCCACGCGCTCGGCTTGATCGTGCGACGGGAACAGCGCATTCGACGCATGAATGTTCACCGCCCAGAACCGCGCCTGGGTGCCGTCGGCAAAATAAAAGTGACCGTTTTTCGACTGCACAAAACCGTGCTTCCCCGCAGGCGCATGCAGAAGCGATGCGCCGATATCCACGAGCGGTTTCGGCTGGCGCTTGGGATTCATCGGGAACGTGAACCATTTCGTGTAGTCCCTGGTGTCGAACTGCACGGGGTCCTGCTCGTAGAACTCAATGTCATCCACATAGACGACACCGGTGGACGATGACGGCGCGTAGAACGATGGCCTCACGGCAAGGTAAAGACACTTCGTACCTGCCGGAAGTCCGCTGAGCACCAGCCAAAACTCCTGCCATTCGGCTGAAAGTTTGAATTTCGGCGTTGTCAGCCAGCGTATGAACTCATCCCCTTCTCCAAGCGCCGAGACGCCCACCCATTGATTCGGCGCAGCGTCGCCGTCGGAACGGATAAAACCCTTGAACACATAGCTCTTCGTCTCATCGACTTCGACACGCACGACCGCATACGGCGATGCGTCATCGAATTCGTCACGTACCATGAGACACTGTTTGCCGCCGTGCGGTTTTTCTCCGGACCGCGTAACGGCGCGCGCCAACTTCGCGGCATCCATTCCCGGCTTCGTCCCCCACGTAACCCACTTTCCTTTGTCGGTCTCGAAATCCCAGGTCTGGCGACCGGCCGCACTGAACGTCATGCCGGTCGCAACAAGCAACGCACTAATTAACACGCACTTCATTGAGGGCATCCTTCACCCCAGCGTATAGCCGGCGCGGTACGGGTAGTGCAGCAGTTCGTTCGCCTCGGGACAGTTCGTGAACACTTCTCGCCCGGGGTCCCACTCAAGACGGCGTCCAAGCTTGTAGGCGATGTTCGCGAGATGCGCGAACGTGGTTGAACGGTGGCCTTCCTCCAGAGAGCAGAGGCAGGTTCCGCGATCTTTGATGCGGTCCAGAAAGTCACGGATCACGTTGTTCGTACTGCTCGCCGCCGAACCATCGTCGAGAAGCGCCTCCTTGTACTGGTAGAATACCGGCTCGAACTTGTCGCCGGGGTCGTTTATAAACTCGCGGCGATTCACGGGCGTGATTTCGTAGCCGCTCTGCGAGGCGACG
>JALHET010000332.1 GCA_022839525.1 Lentisphaerota bacterium | reverse complement strand
TCGGCCAGCACAAACAAGCGCAAGCGCCAGAGGCAACGCTTGACGCGCCACGCCATACCACGTAACATACGGCACGTTCCCACTGCCAGTATGGAAAATCGGCCATGGTGTATGTATACGCGATTTTCAATATCCTTTTCCTGTTGTTCTGGCTCCGCCTCTGGTCGGCTCCGGACAAGGAATTCTATTTCAACCCCTTCCTTTCAGGAACGATCCGGCTGACAGATGCCGTACTGGCCTTTTTGCGCCCCGTCCTCTACATGCCCGAGCAAGCAGCCGCCTTCGTGATCTTGCTTTTTGCGACACTCTTTAAAACGCTCCTCTTCACACGCCTAAACCTACCCTGGAACATTGTACTGGGCACATACTTCCAATTCTCTCCCGTCAGCGCCACCGGCCCTATTCCCAACCTGCTGTTTTTCAGCGTCCTCCAGGTGGCGTCGTTCCTGTTCAAGCTCTGGACGGTCTACCTGCTGGTCCGGCTGATCACTCCGCCCTTTCAGGCCACCCGCGCAACCGAGGCACTGGCCTTTTTCGCGCGCCCCTTTTCCCGGATCCCTCCGTTCGCGCAACCGTTCGTCTTGATCGCGTTGCACGCCGCACTGGCTTTTGCGGTGTCACGGACATGTGTTCTCCACCTTCTCACGCAGGTGACAGAAGCGCCTAAACCTGTGGTGACCTCCCCCTTTCTGGAGGGCCCGTTCTATGTGCAACTCCTGAGGCTCGGCTGGCTCGCGGCGCTCTCGTTGGCCGACGGCTTGGCTTTGCTTGTGCGGATGCTCTTCGCCCTCATTATCGGGAACCTCGCGGCCGCACTCCTTCAGGCACGCGGAGCAATGTTGGTCTGCAGCGAAGGCGTTGAACTGCTGCTCGGCCGTTTTTCGCGCCGCGGTGCGGGAGGCATGGGGCTTGATTTCACCCCCCTCATTTTCTTTTTCGTCGTGGATCTGATGTATAACAGCATTTGCCGCGGTCTCTTCGAACTGATTCACTCCCCCCTCTTCCGATGAGGGGAGCCTTCCATGACGGAATGGCCGCTGAACGCAAAGGATAGAAAAGGGGGTATGAGCTGGCTCCTTCCCACACATGACGGCTGTATCGTGACGGTAAAAGTCACTCCCCGCGCCAAGAAACCGGAGATCACTGCCGCCGATCCGGATTGGCTGCGGATCCGCCTTCAGGCACCGCCCGTTGACGGCAAGGCCAACGCCGAACTCATCGCGTTCTTCGCGAAAACGCTCGGCATCCCCAAACGCTCCGTGGAAATCCTGACGGGCGACACCTCTCGCCTGAAGCGCGTCAAGCTCCATGGCGTCTCCGCAAGCGCCGTGGCAGCCCTCACGCTTTGATCGCGGAGCGCACGCCCACGGCTCAAGCCGGGCTTTCGGCCGCCGCAGCCGGCTGTTTTTCTTTGAATGCCATCGGCACGACGAGCACCGGGCAGGTGGCCTTGCGCGCAACCTTGCCGGTCACGTTGCCCAGCAACCACTGCGTGATGGCGCCCCGCCCCTGCCGCCCGAGGATAATCAAGTCCACCCCCTGCTGTTCCGCAAAGTCGAGGATCATCCGCGGCGCATCGCCAATCCGCATCGCCACCTCAAAGGTGACGCCCTCCGGCACGCGCGGACGATACCGGGTATTGATCGTCTGGTCAATGTCGGCGCGCGCCTTGGCATCCATGTCGCCGACCTCATAGATATACCCTTTCCAGAACTGCGCGTCCGGAGCAGGTATCACATGCAGCAGATAAAGCGTACACCCGGTATTCCGGATGGCCGCGTCCACCGCGAAATCGAACGCGAAATCCGCATTTGCAGAGAAATCCGTGCAAAAAAGAATCTTCCGGTAATGCCCATGCCGCATGCCTGACTCGTTCATGACGTCCTCCCTTCCGGCTATCTCACAATCTGCGGCAGCCATGTCGCCAATTGGGGAAAGGCCATCAGCAACCCGCACGCCGCAAACAACGCGAACAGGAACGGCATCGCGCCGCGGAACACCGCCTGCAAAGGAATACTCCGGTCGATCCCGCTCACCACATATACGTTCACCCCCACCGGCGGGGTGATCACACCCATCTGCGTCACCAGCACAATGATGACGCCAAACCAGATCGGGTCATACCCGAGCCTAAGGATGACCGGATAGAAAATCGGGATCGTCAAAAGGATCAGCGCGAGCGAGTCGATAAAGCAGCCGGCGACCAAATAGAACATGATGACCATGATGATGATGACCCATGGCGGCACCGGCAAACCCGCCAGCCAGCCCGCGAACTGCATCGGCAGCCCCGTCACCGCGAGAAAATGGCCGAACATCGTCGCGCCTGCCACGATCACCATCACCATACAGGAGGTCCGGATGGTTTCCTGAGCGGCCTGCCACAGCATCTTGAACGAACAGTTGCCTCCCGCCACGGCGATCACCACGCTGCCGATCGCGCCCATCGCCGCAGCCTCAGTCGCCGTGAACCAGCCCGCAAACATTCCGCCCATCACGAACACGAACAGCACCAGCGTTTCGATGACCCCCGACAGCGTTTTAAACCGTTCACGCCACGCGACACGCACGGCCGGGGGCGCTAGCGTTGGATTGAGGTAACA
>JALHET010000331.1 GCA_022839525.1 Lentisphaerota bacterium | reverse complement strand
AGCGGCATCCAGGCCGTACCCGCCAAGATGGTGATCGACGCCACGGGCGATGCGGACGTTGCGGCTATGAGCGGCTGCGAGGTAGTCGCGGGACGCGAGGAGGATGGCCTGACGACCCCCGCCTCGTTAACCTTCCACCTCTACGGTGTGAACCATCAAAAACTCTCCGCAGAGATCGAGAGCACCAAAAGCCCTAAATTTCGCGAGAAGATTGCCGAGTTAAGGCAGCAGGGCGTCTGGCCTTTCCCGTACGACATCTTCATCTCGGTCAAGCTTGTACAAGACGATGTCGCAATGATCAACACCATGCGCTTGCCGTGCGTGAATGGCATCGACGCCTCTTCGCGCACACAGGCTCTGATTGATGGACAACGCGAAGCCTATGCGCTGCTGGACATATTCCGCAAGCATTTTCCGGGTTTTGAACGGGCGGAGATGAAATGTATCGCTCCCTTGCTGGGCACCCGTGAGACCCGCCGCATCCGGTCAGAATATTGTTTGCGCGTTCAGGATCTGGCCGAGCCCAAGGACTACGAAGACACGGTGGGGTTCAGCATGTACGGATGGGATCTGCCCGATCCGCATAAGCCGAGTTGCCAGCCGCTGGTGGATGAGTCCAACGGAAAATTTGTAAGCAAGGTGCCTAAAGTCCTGTACACCCCGATCCTTTATCGCGTCATGGTGCCGCAGCCTGTGCGCAATCTGCTCTGTCCTGGACGCGCCGTGTGCGTGGAGCGTGATGTTTTGGGTCCCTTGCGCGTGATGGCGCCGTGCATGGCAATGGGCGAGGCGTGCGGCGTGGCTTCAGCCCAGATCGTGCGGGACCGGATCGCCGCCGCCGAACTGAACGTGTCCAACCTGCAAGACCGCCTGCGTGAGGTCGGCGCCAAGGTCGACCGGCAGGTCTTGCCCCCGATTTCGCCGCGCCAAGACCCCTAACCCGTCGAGTCCTCTCATGTCCATAAAAACTTTCTTGCGGACACATCAGCGCTGGGGCATTGTGGCGCTCCTGTTTTTTACGGCGATGGTCAACAACCTTGATCGCCAAACGCTCTCCGTGCTTGCGCCAACACTCAAGGCGCAACTGCACTTCAGCTCGGTCGAATACTCGTATGTGGTCACCGCCTTTCTGGCCGCCTACACGCTCGGCTATACCTTCTGCGGACAGGTGCTGGACCGCATCGGCGTCAAGCTCGGCATCATGGCGGCGCTGGCTTTCTGGTCGCTGTCGGGCATGGCGCACGCCTTTGCGACGGGCTGGTTGATGTTGGCTGTCTTCCGTTTTCTCCTCGGATTGGGTGAGAGCTTCAACAGCCCAGGCGGCGTAAAGGCGATTTCGGAATGGATCCCGCGCAAGGAACGCGGTCTCTGCATGGCCATCTTTTCGAACGGAAATGTCTTGGGTGCGATCATCGCTCCGCCGCTGGTCTCATTCTTGACCGTTAAGCTGGGGTGGCGGTGGGCCTTCCTGATCACCGGAGCAAGCGGTTTCATCCTATTGATCGCTTGGGCGCGTTTCTACCACTCGCCGGACAGCCACCCGCGACTGACCGACGGCGAACGTGCCATGATCCTCGCCGACCGCGCGGCTGTAGCCCAGACCGCCCCGGCGGTAAAGGCTAGCGAAAAGCCGTCGATGTTCCGCCTTCTGTGCAGTCCGCTCGGGCTCGGTTTTTTTCTCTGTAGGTTCTTGACCGATCCGATCACCTACTTCTTCGCCTTCTGGCTACCGGATTACCTCCAGACCGAACGCCACTTCACACTCGCGATGATCGGCCTCGTCGGGTGGTTGCCCTTCCTCGCTTCGGACATCGGCGGCCCGGGCGGCGGTGCGCTTTCCGACTGGTTGGTCCGTCGCGGCTGGCAGAGCCGCACGGCGCGGCTGACGCTCATGATTTCTGCCGCTCTCCTGATGCCTCTGGCCGCGCTGGCCGTGCGGATTGGCTCGCCTTGGCTGGCCCTTGGACTGATCGCTCTCCTGCTCGGGGCGCAAAGCTGTTGGATGGCGAACCAGCTTACGTTGATCTCAGAAAGTATCTCTCATCATCAATCTGCCACCCTTCTGGCGCTTTCCGCCATCGGCGGCAGCATCGGCGGCATGGTCTCGACCCTGCTGGCCGGGCGGGTCATAGCAGCCGCTGGCTATGTGCCGGTCTTCACCACCATCGGGTTCGTGCATCTCACCGCCCTTATGGTCATTTTCGCCGCTCTGCGCGCTCAAAATAGGAAACGTTAGTGCCTCCGCCC
This sequence comes from Lentisphaerota bacterium, assembly GCA_022839525.1. The sequence goes on along the minus strand of JALHET010000331.1, from coordinate 360 downwards.
GAGACTTGCCCAATCACTCTGGAACCGCTACCCTTGACTTTATGAGGAGTGCAGGAAATCAGCTTCCGTTCAGTTATGTGGATACGCCCGAGCGTCGCGTGCTCGACCTGAGCCCGGACGGGATTCCATGTATCCCCGTGCTTGGCCTTAGCAATTACAGGAAGGCTCGCCACAGCACCACGGAGCACGTTCACCCCGGCTGCCTGGAGGTCTCCTTCTGCCAGCGCGGATCCTTGGTCTTCGAGAGCGGCGGCCAGATCTATCCCTTCCTGCCCGGCAGCATCTTCGTTTCGCAGCCGGATGAGATGCACCGCCTTCAGACCAACCCCAAAGGCTTGGTGATGTATTGGCTCTTTTTCC
>JALHET010000330.1 GCA_022839525.1 Lentisphaerota bacterium | reverse complement strand
CGCGGATCACGTATGACCTTTCGTGTTTCATCGAGGATCACGGGTGGGAGGCTGTCCCGCTCTATCCGGCTGTGCCGGAACGCGGCGGGCTGCATGCGCCGGTTGCGCCGGGGCGCCCCCCCCGGGAGATCAACCTCAATGTGCGCATCGCGGCGGTGGCGGCGGGGCTGGGCGAGATCGGATGGTCGAAGGTGTTCCTGACCGAGAAGTGGGGGCCGCGCGTGCGCATCGGCAACATTCTGACCGATGCGGAACTGGAGCCCGACCCGCTGGTGAAGCCGGGCACACTCTGTAACCGCTGCATGAAGTGTGTGCGGATGTGTCCGGGGTGCGCGATCCCGAAACCCAGCGAGAAACCCCCGGTCCGTATCACCATTGACGATCAGGTATACGAGTGGGGGGACGTCGCGATGGGGCGCTGTACGCTGACGCACCATGGTCTCAACCGCGAGGTTTCCCCGTTCCTCATCAAAGATTTTCCGACGGTGGATTTCAAGGTGCGCGAGAGCCGTGTGTCGGAAGAGCTGGCTTACCGCATGGCCTACACGCTGGCGACCGGCACATGGGTGGCGTCCGAGGAGTTCCCGCATGGGAACATTGTGGATTTCTACCACCAGATTCTTGGGCACGTGGGGTACTTCGCGATCTGCGGCGCGCAGGGATGCGTCCGGGGGTGCATGGACAGTCTGGAGAAACGCCATGCGATCCGGCAATCCAACTTTTCCACAGCGGTTTCGCCGCGCGGCCAGTGGACGCTGCGCACGCCGGATCAAGAACAGTCGATCGGCATCCCGGAGGGAAGTTGCGCCAAGCTTTACAGGGATCCCGATGTGCATGCCGGGAAGTGGAGGTGAGGAAACGCTCTCTGCTGAACGTTGGGCGTTGGGTCTGCCTCCATGCCTCCACGAGTAATGGGTTAGCCGCCGCCCGAGCGAAGCGCGGGCGGCGGGCTAACCCATTACCTTCCACGAAACCTTTGCGCTTGAGGATGACGGGGGCAATCCGTTACTGTAAGGCGTTTCTTCATCAGTGGAGAAGAGGACGAGATGCCCCAAAAACGCATGACGAAAATTGAGAAGGCGCAATGGCTGCGGCTGTATGACATGGCCGACCGGGTGAACCGGCTCTCCCCGTGGCAATGGATGCAGGTGACGGACTGTTTCGGGGTGCAGGCGTTAGGGATGGAGGAACCCTGTTTCGTGGTCGTGGGCGGAGAGCCGGAGGCCTTCCGGAACATCCGTTTCCTGTTTGGCTGGAAGGCGTTCTATGAGCTGGTGACGCGTCTGGCTGATCCGGCCAAACAAGTGCCTGCCTGGCTGCTTGAGATCCGCATGATTGAACTGCTGTATGTGAACGGCGACTTGCTGTTCGAGCATGAGGAGGCCTTTCTCAAAAAGATCGGCCGCACAGTGGACAACACGTTTTCCACGCCGGTTTTCCGTTCGATTATCCCGGGGTTTCATCCGTGGCTGCCAGAGGCGCAGGAACGGGATCTGCTGGAGACGGTTTTGTATCAGGCGTTCGGTATGGTGTTGCGTGTGGATGCTGACCATGCGCTGCTCCGGGAACGTTTCCCGGGCGAGATCCTGCTCCGGGAACAGGACGGGAAGGGAGGGTGGCAGGACCGCTGGTCCCCTGTGAAGGAGATCGGGGATGAGGAGGTGGATGTGAGGATCGAGTCCGCCAAGCTGAAGGCGATTTGTGAGAAACCGATGCAAGCGGTCACCCTGCAACTCGACTTGGTCTTCACCCCGTTGCGAATCCTTCCCGATGGGAAACGGCCGCAGACGGCGTATGTGTTGTTGGCGGTGGATGCGAAGAGCGGGTTCATCTTCTCAGGGGATCTGCTTCAGGCGACTGAGGGTGTCGCCAAGATGTGGTCGCAGATACCGGATCGGTTGCTTGCGGTTTTTGACCGCATGGGAGGATGCCCGGAGGCGATCGAAATCAATGGCGAGCGGATGGCGAACCTGTTGCGGCCGCTCGGAGAGTTCCTGCCGTTCAAGATGGTGCGGCGCGACCGGTTGGTTATGCTGGAAGCGGCGCACGAGACTCTGAGCGCGACCCTTATGCGCCAGGGCGGGGAGAAGAAGCCGTCTTCCGCTTGAGCCGTGCGACGGTCAGCAGCACACCCGAGAGGAGTATGGAGACGCCGAAAGCAGGCAGAAACGAATCGGAGAGCCGTCCCCAAACGCCCACCGCCGCATAGGCCGCGGAAACCGCGGCGTTCCCAAGCGCCGTGACTGCGAGGGCTTGCTTCAAGGGTTGGCGTGCGAGCCCACTGAACACGACGGAGGCTTCGGCAAGCACGGGAACCGGACGCAAGGCCAGCAGGAGCCAGACGCCGTGACGGTTGTGAAAAGACTGGAGCCATGCGCGTTCATTCTGGCCGATCAGCCGTTGCGCGGCGGGAGCCGCATAGCGCCCTAAAAGAAGTCCGGCGGCGGCGCTGAGCGTCATGCCGGTGAAGGAGGCGCAGGTTCCGCCGAGGAAGCCGAGCGTCATGCCGCACGCTGTGCTGACGAGGCTGGACGGAACCGGGATCAGGATGTCTACGGCGAGCAAAAGTGTGAGTAGAGATCCGGTTTGCAGCGGGTGCGCGTCGGTGTGTTCGA
>JALHET010000329.1 GCA_022839525.1 Lentisphaerota bacterium | reverse complement strand
GGGGAGCCTACATCAGCGTCATTAATAGTTGGTTCGCTCCTGGCGTGTATGGGGATGCCGATGCGCCGACTGAACCCGGCTCCGGCGGATGCGCTGGCGGCACGGCGGGCGGTGGCGCGGTGCGCATCGAATCGACGGGGCTGGTACGTGTGGATGGTGCGATTCGTGCTTCAGCCGGCAGCATCCCCCCGGCGCTGTCTCTCGCCGATCGCTCATGCGGCGCGGGCGGCAGCGTCTGGATCTCGTGTGCGAAGTTCACCGGTTCGGGCGGCAGCGTGTTCGCGGATGGTGGTTCAAGCGACTTCGGCGGCGGCCCAAAATTCATCACGTATTACGCGCAAGGGCAGGAGATCGACAAATCTCAGGCCGGCGGCGGCGGCCGTATCCGCATTACGTACGGTGCGGATCAGGCGGCGGAAACGCCCGACGTCTCCGTTTCGGCGGCAGCCGGCGGCTATCAGGGGTTTTCGAATGGGAGTGGTCGCCTGACGGCTGCCACGCACGACAAGTATTTTGCGGACGCTGACCTCGGTACGGTGACGTTTACAGACGATGTTCTCATCCGGCAACTGCTTGGCCGGCGTCTCTCCGGTCGCCTCGTGGGGGTTTCCTCCCTGGACGAGTGGCCATGTTCGTTTCGCCGGTACTGGATCCTGCGTGCGGATCACGGGTAATCTCGTTTTGTCCGGAGCGGACTCGCGCCTTGAAGTCGGCGGCGTCGCGACACGCACGAATGTCACGGTCGTTGTTGACCGTTGGGGTGGAACGGAGCTCAACCGTTTGACGGTTGGAGGCAATCTCGAGGTGCTGGACGGTGCCGCGCTCGACATCCGTGCGGCGGAGACGAACGCCACGATGCTCTGGGGCGGCGAAATCGACGTGGATGGTGACTTCACGATCGGCACGGGATCGTATGTTCGTCTCTGGTGCGACATTCTCAATCTGGGGGCGCCGCACGTGACGGTTGGCGGCGCGTTTACCGTGGCGGCAGGCGGCGAGGTTTCGGCAGATCGGCGGGGTGGGGCGCCCGGACATCAGACTGCCACATGGGCACCCAGGCTGGGGCCCCGTACTGTGGGTTATGGCTATGGAGCAGGCACCAAAACTGGCGCGTCCCACGGAGGCCTCGGCGGCCGGGGATATCAGAGTTATTCGGATACATTCTACAGCGCCACGCCTCCCCCTCCGCTTGTGGATGATGAATGGACGGCGGCCTATCCCGGTGCGGGCGGTTTCGCGGACGGTTACGGCGAAGGCGGCATCGGCGGCGGGCTCGTCTATGTGGAGGCCCGCGGGCCTGTGACGGTGGACGGCACGATCTCGGCCGACGGCGCGTTCGGCAGTTATTCCGGGTTGGGCGCGGCTAATACCAATTCACCCTATTGCACGTATTTTGCCTCGGGCGCGGGCGGCGGCATTCATCTCAAGGGCGCGAGCTTCGGCGGAAACGGACGGATTTCTGCTCGCGGCGGCAATTCAATCGCCGGTTATGCGGACGCGGGCAACGTCTATGGCTATGCGTCCGGAACGGGAGGCGGTGGACGCGTGGCCGTTATCGTGGGGGCGGATGATGAAGCGACGCACGAGGAGGTGTTTTCGTATAGATCGACATCGGCCCAGGATGAACGAATCGCCCAACGTGTGACGTTCGCCGGCATCATCGACGTCGGAGCCGGAACCAATGTCTGGTCGAAGGCCAGCAAGACCACGCCGCCCGTCCAGTTCGTGCAATCCTATGGCGGCGTGGGTACGGTACGGTATGTACGGTTGCAGCCGCCGACGGGAACTGTGATTCTTTTGAAATAACCGCATAGCCACTTTCAGATCATGTGGGAACAGAAAAACTATGCGCGTGGTGAACGCATTGGCCTTTGGCGTTGCCCTGGCGCTTGGTGGAACGATTTCACCCGGCTGTGTGCCAGTGTTGCCCACGGCACGCCTTGATCCCGGCGGCGTGACAGTCGACTTCCAGAAGGCGTCCGACGAGCGGTTCCGCATACCCGGTGCGGATACAACGACTGCCTTGTTTACTTCAAGCGCCGCGATCCGCAGACAGGCCGTTGGGTGGCGGTCAACAACGCGGCGGGGCCGCGCGGCTGGTGGCCGCCCTCAATTTCTGGGATAAGGGCGGGGCGTTCTTCACCCTTCAGGCGAACGGACTCGGGAGAGGCGACTATCGCGTTATCGACGAGGATACGGTTGTTGTGGCTTCAGTGTTTTTCTTTTGGACAATCCGACTAAAAATGTCACAATACAGCCTGTTTTGAATACCGGAGAGAATTTTATGAAAAAAATGAACGCGAAGAAAACCGTGTCGGCCACTGCGGCAGCGAGACCACGCATACGCATTACCGACACAACCTTACGCGATGCGCATCAATCCCTGTGGGCAACACGCATGCGTACGGATGACATCCTTGCAATTGCCGATGATGTGGATAAAGGAGGGTACTACTCGTTGGAGTGTTGGGGTGGCGCAACGTTTGATGTCTGCTTGCGTTTTTTGCGTGAAAACCCTTGGGAACGGTTGCGCCAGCTTAAAGCCGTTTGCAAAAAGACCCCTCTGCAAATGTTGCTGCGGGGGCAAAACATCCTTGGTTACAAGAATTATCCCGACGACGTTTTGGAACGTTTCATTGCGCTTGCATGTGAGAATGGCGTGGATATTTTCAGGATTTTCGATGCGTTGAACGATACGCGGAATCTTGAAAGCGCAATCCGGGCGGTTAAAAAGTACGGCGGACACGCACAAGGTACGATCTGCTACACCTACAGCCCTGTCCACACGGTTGAAAATTTTGTGGCGATTGCAAAAGAACAAGAGTCAATGGGTATCGATACGCTCTGTATCAAGGATATGGCCGGCATTCTAAGTCCGGCGGCGGCCACGGCGTTGGTGTCTGCGCTTGTGCGAGCACTCAAGGTTCCGGTGCAAGTGCATTCTCACATGACCAGTGGTATGGCGGTCGCTATGTATGTGTCAGCGGTCAAAGCCGGCGCAGGTGCGATCGACACCGCAGTTTCGACGATGTCGGGTTTCTCTTCCCAGCCGCCCACCGAGACACTCGTAGCGATCCTCGAGGCTGAAGGGTATGACACGGGACTTGATCGCGTCATGGTGGCAAAAGCCAACGCTCATTTTAAGGCGCTTAAAAACGTTCGTGAACCTTCGTCCAAACTGGTGGAATCTGTGGACGCCGACGTTTTGGCACATCACATTCCGGGTGG
>JALHET010000328.1 GCA_022839525.1 Lentisphaerota bacterium | reverse complement strand
CGCAGAGGAGAAGGTCGAACTCTACTTCGAGGAACACGCCGCATGAAAATCATCGCACCGCTCTTCCGCCTCCACCGTGCATTTAACCTTGCAAGTCACCTTTCTTGTCTCGCCCGATGTTTGCGCTTGAAAACCAAACGCATCTTCGCGTATGATGCCCCCGGTTTTGCATCGACCCTATTGTTTTTTTGCGGAGAGGTGGCCGAGTGGCTGAAGGCAGTGGTTTGCTAAACCGCCGTATCGGTTAAACCCGGTACCGGGGGTTCGAATCCCCCCCTCTCCGCCATTCCGCCAAATGCGCCGGATGCTGACGTGTTGTGACAAGCGGTGTCAAACGCTTGAAAATCAACGGGTTGGGTGTCCGGCCTAATTTTTTCAGCCGTGACAGCTTGCGACACGTTTTGACCCCTTTAAGACTAGGGCGTGTGTCCCTGTGTGTGTCCCCTTTTGTGTCCCATTATCGGGGGTTAGCATTGACGGAAGCTTATTGATTCCGGCAACGGTGGGAAGTCCGCCCTTCTCCCTTTTTCCGAAAGCGTGCGTTTCATTTTGCACTTCGCGCAAGAGTCGATAGTTTCCCGTAACTCTTGACACATTACAGGCTCATGTGTCAAATTAACTGTCAATGAGGCAGGTTTACCCCTACCGCGGGTGAGGATTGCGGCCCGGGTCATCAAACACAGGAGACCGGTATGTGTGTGAAACGTAGCTTGAAAAGCGTCTGCGCCGTTGCGGCGCTTCTGGCCCTGAATGCCGGCGCGGATGATTATGTGTGGCAAGGCGGTGACGGGAGTTTCAGCGATCCGCTGAAATGGTCCATTCCCGGCGTTCCCGGAGCGGCAGACCGGGTCATCTTTAACACGCCTGACCAGGACGGAACCGTCACATGGACGGGGTCTGTCACCAACAGTGAAATGACCGTCGGCGCGGTCACGGGCCATACGCTTTCGCTGAACCTTGGCGGAAACGCCTACACGCTGACCAACCGTTTTACCTTCGAGGCCGACAAAAACGCCTCGCATGTGGTTGTGAGCAACGGCATCTTTACGGTGCCGACCAACATCTGCGAGATGAAGATCAATTCCGGGGTCACGCCAGCCCGCCTGACGTTCGCGGACGGGGCGGTCGCTTCGCTGTACGGCTTCAAGACCTGGCGGTCGGAGGTGAACATCGGAACCGGCGCCGTGGTGACCTTGAACGGCGACATCCGGATCGGCGACGCACAGCCGAATGCGCTGAGCACCCTGACCGTTAACGGGGGCTGCCTGACGAACAATTATTGGTTGTGGGTAAACACGGGCGGCGCCAACTCGACCTCGGTGTTGAATCTGGTCTCGGGAAGCATCTTCGCTAAAAACTATTTTTCGATCCACTAGCGTCCCATAGTAGACGCAGTTAACCCTTACCCATGCGGATTTGCTTGGGTTTTCGGTGTCTGTTTTGAGGTTTCGGGTTGGAGGTTTTCCCGGCGGGGCCGGCCGTTTCGCGTTTTTGTTGGGTTTTACGGCCCTGCTGTCCCAAAGTCAATCCGCCAGAAATCGAAAAAGACCTGCAAAGGCGGGGGTTTTTCGCGGGGTTCACCCGGTTCCGGCCGCGGTGCTGTCCCATAGGTTTTGAGGATCGCGACCAGATCGCGCTTGACCCACACCGCCGCGCGCGCGACGCCCGCGAGGCGCGAGAAGCTCAGATCCCAGCCCGCGACGTGGCGCATGAACCGCAGCAGGAGGTGCGCGAGCATCCCGGTCCAGACCTGCCACTTGACGGCATTCTCGTTGTATCCGACGAAGTCGTGGATCTGACAGGTCTGCTTGAGTTCTTTGAAGAACAGCTCGACGGCCCACCGCGCCCGGTACAGTTCCGCGACGGTCCGCGCGCTCCAGCCGAGGTGGTTCGTTAAGAAAGTCATCACCTTCAGCTTGCCGTCCACCTCGACGCGCGCGGTCACGCGGCGCAGCGGGAAGGGATAGAGGCCCTTCGAGCGGGCGAGGGCGGGTTCGACGATCTCGTCCGAGACGACGCACGCGTCACCGCCTTTCGGAAGCGTCCTCACGCTCCTGAAGCGCATGTTCTTCTTCTGCCTGACGACGAAGAAGACCCCGCGCGCCCGCAGCCCGTCGAGGAAGGAGAAGTCCGTGTAGGCGCGGTCGGCGAGGCACACGTCACCGGCCTTCAGCCCGGCGCAGAGCGTCTGCGCCCGGGTGGAGTCATGGTGGCCCGCGTCCTCCACGACGGCGAAGGCGGGCAGGCGGCTGCCCACGTCGAGGTTCATGTGCAGCTTTGCCGCCGCCTTCTTCCTGCGGTGCCGCGCCCAGTCGATGCAGTTCAGGCACAGCTTGATCGTGCTGGAGTCTATGGCGAAGATCCCGCGCTTCATCCGCGCCAGGAAGCCCTTGTGCCTTTTGTACTGCCCGAACCCCGGGCAGACGGAGACCAGATGCCCGAAGACTTCCCAGTACAGCCGCTCGGCCATGGCCGCGTCACGGCGCCGGTTCGCGTTGGAGAACGTGTTGCGCTTCGGCGGCTGCGCTCCCCGGATGTTGCGCCACTCGCCCTCGTGGACGCGCGCCGCGTCCACGATCCCGTTGAGGCTGTCGCAGCCCGCGAGCTGCCCGTACAGCAG
>JALHET010000327.1 GCA_022839525.1 Lentisphaerota bacterium | reverse complement strand
GACGCCATCACGGTGGCCGGGCGGGAGGAAGTGATTGTCACCATCGGGATAAAACCCGACGCGGCGGCGACGGGCTTCGGGTATATCGAGGCGGGGGATGTGCTGGAGACGGGCACAGCGACGCTTTTCGCCGCAGCGAAAAAATTTGTCGAGAAGCCGGATGCCTGCACGGCCGCGCGGTATGTCGAAAGCGGGAACTATTATTGGAATGCCGGGATGTTCATTTGGAAGACCGGCACGATGCGCAACGCGCTGGCCGAACATGCGCCCGAGCTGGCAGAGCTCTGCGACGCCGTGACCGGGGTTGCTTCGCCGGGGGAACTCGATGCGCTCCTGAGTCAGGCCTATCCCCCGTTGCGGGCCATCTCGATCGATTACGCGGTGATGGAGCACGCCGGGAATATCGTGATGGCACGCGGCTCGTTTGGCTGGGACGACGTGGGCTCATGGTTGTCGCTGGCGGGGCACTTTTCGGCGGATGCCGACGGCAATGTGGTGATCGGGGCCTGTGAGCAGATCGAGTCGCAAAACAACATCGTCATGTCCGAGAACCGCCTGACCGCACTCGTCGGCGTGACGGGGCTGGTGGTGGTGCATTCGGAGAACGCCACGCTGGTCTGCCCCAAGGAGAGGGCGGAAGAGGTGAAGAAACTGTTGCGGCGCATTGCCGAAAGGCCGGATGGCGCGAAGTACGTCTGAGGCAAGCCCGGGTCACATGCCGCGCAGTGGAAAAGGTCTTAGGGGTATGTCCACGGCAGCCAATCCTCCCGTCCGCCGGTTCAGGCTGACGGTCGCGTACGACGGCACGGCGTATTCCGGATGGCAAGTCCAGCCGCACCATCCCAGCGTGCAGCAGACGATTGAAGAGACGCTGAAGGGAATTGTCGGGCACACCGTGAAAGTCCACGGAAGCGGGCGCACCGACCAGGGTGTTCACGCGCGCGGTCAGGTGGCGCATGTGGATCTGGCGTGCCGTATGGACGCGGCGGCTATCCGCCGGGGCTTGAACGCCCGCCTGCCCCAGGACATCCGCATCTTGAAGGCGTCCGTGGCGCGCCCCGGCTTTCACGCGCGGCGTTCGGCGGCGGGCAAAGAGTACCGGTACTTCGTTTGGAATGACGCCACCGTTCTTCCCGACAAGCGGTTTTATGCCGCGCACGCGTACCGGCCGCTCGATGTGGCGGCCATGCGTAAGGCGGCGGCCTTTTTTGAGGGGCGCCATGATTTCGCGTCGTTCACCGCCAACCCGCAGCGTGCGGTGGAGACGACGGTCCGGAACGTCTTCGCCTTCACGGTCGGCAAGAAAGGCAAGGAGATCGTTTTCCGCGTGAGCGGCGAGGGCTTTCTTTACAAGCAGGTGCGCAGCATGGTGGGGTTTCTCATCCGGGTGGGCGAGGGTGCGGAGAACCCCGGGGCGGTCAAGGAACTGCTGGAGTCCTGCGCGCCGCGCAAAGCGCGCGTGCCGTCCGCGCCCGCCCACGGGCTGTTCCTGTGGCGGGTGTGGTACCGGAAAAAGGAGTTGTGAAAGCGGATGTGAAGAAGCGGGCGGCGACATGACGCGGGAAGCCATAGACCGGGCTTTGGAACGGATCGGGGCCAAGCGTGAGAATCTGGTTGCGCTGCTGCAAGCGGTGCAGGACGACTGCCATTACCTGCCCCCTGAGGCACTGGTCTATCTGGCTGGAAAGCTGGGTGTCGGCGAGGCGGAGGTGACGGGGGTGGCCACCTTTTACGGGCAGTTCCGTCTTCGTCCGTCCGGCCAGCACAGCATCAAGGTGTGTATCGGCACGGCCTGTCATGTCAAAGGTGCGGAGCGTACCTACGAGGCCTTCTTGCGGGAATTGGGGATCGCGGCAGGCGGCGACACCGACGCGGCGGGCGAATTCACCGTTGAGAAAGTGGCGTGCCTGGGGTGTTGCATGCTGGCGGTGGCGGTGCAGGTGGATAAGACCATTTACGGCAACGTCACGCCCGCGAAGGTTAGGGCTGTGCTTGACGACGTGCGCGCGGGAGAGGCGGTGCGGGACGGTGAGCATGAGGCGGTTCATGGCCGTGCGGGCGCGATGGTCCGGCTCTGCGCCTGCTCGAGTTGTGCGGCGGCGGGAGCCGCGGAAGTCTTGCGCGAAATCCGCCGTGTGGTGCGCGTGCTGCAGTTGCCGGTTGCGGTAAGCGAGGTGGGGTGTACGGGCAGCTCGTATCACGCGCCGCTGCTCGAGGTCGTGCTGGAGGACGGGCTCCGTTTCCGGTATGGGCGCGTGCGCGTGAAAGACGTCGAGTCGGTGCTGCTGAGCCACGTGAGGCCGGCCCGTGCGGCGGCGCGGCTGCAGGCTGCGGTGCGGGCTTGGACGGAGCAGGTTTTTGCGGGCGAGGGCGAAGAGCCGCCGGTGCGTTTTCCGCTGAGCGTGCGGGATCAGCCCGACGCCCCGTATTGGCTGTGCCAGCAGCGGATCGCCACCGAGGGCGCGGGCGAGCTGCCCCCTCTCGGTTTCGGCGAATACCAGAGGCACGGCGGGTTTGAGGCGTTCGGGTGTTGCGCGCGCGGGTTGCCTCCCGGGGCGGTGATCGACATGATTGAGCGCTCAGGCCTGCGGGGGCGCGGCGGCGGCGGGTTCCCGACGGG
>JALHET010000326.1:837-3461 GCA_022839525.1 Lentisphaerota bacterium | reverse complement strand
CGCCCACCGGGCCGCCCAGTAGCCCGCCGGCCACGACCCCGAAGGTTGCGGCGGCCACGCCGATGACGGCCGCACCGGAAAGGCCCGCAGACTCAAACTCGGGGGCGAACCCCATGACCGTGCCATGCCCGCCGGTCAACGTCACACTGCCGCATATCAGCCCCAGCAGGCGCGGCTTATCGAGTAGCGCGGCCAGCTCGGCTCCCACCACGTTCTGTGCCAAGGCCAGGATCGTTGCCAGGAACAGGAACAGGAGCACCTGCACGCTGCCGCGTTTCAGCAGCGACCAACTCGCATTGAGGCCGATGCAGGCGAAAAAGGCCACGAGGAAGGGCGTGTTGACATGCTTCGCGGGTGTCCGCAACCATTCAGGCTCTGCGCATACCAGCCAGGTCCACCAAGGGGAAGAGACGTCTGTCTGGAAACGCACGCCGGCTCCGCCACACAGATTGACCGCCAGGATCGCCAACGACACCGCAAGCCCACCCACGACCGGTGCCGGGATGTGGAAGCGCTTCAGCCATCCAATCTGCCGCACCAGCCATTCCCCTACCAACAGCACCGGAACGGCCAGTGCCACTGCGATCCATGGAGAAAAACACATTGTCCCCTTTATCCTTTTTGACGTTGCCAGACATACGCGGGGGAGTTATTCCCGGCCGAAAAGAAAGTTGAGCGTATTTCGGTTGGCAACCTCGCGTTGCAGATTTTCAGGAAGATAACGCAGCGCGGCGACTTCATCCTCATAGACGGCTTTCAGCCTGAATTCTTGAATCGTGTCGCCCCCTTGGCGCCGGCGGCAGATGTAACTGTAGGCGGGCGTGTCGGATCCCCACACCATGCGTCCGGGGAATGCCGTGGCCAGTGCGCGGAGCACTTTTCCGGGATGACGGTAGTCGGCGCGGAACTGTTGCGCTTTCGGAGCGACGATGTTGCTGCCGTCGCGGGCGAGTTTGACCTGGATGGTCAGCGCGGCGGAGTCGATCCAGACGTTGGGTAGCCGCTGTGCCCGGTCGAGCGCCTGCTGCTGAAAACCGATGACGTGCGCCAGCGCGAACCGGAGGTCGGGGCGGGCTTCGATGACCTTGAACGCCAACTCGGAGTTGGAGTAACAGTCGTCCATCGAGGAGGTCGTATGAAAGAGGATGGGCCAGTTCCTGTCGCGCGCGAAATCAAGCAGAGGCCGCCCCTGTTTCAGGAACGCCGTCAAAGGCGCTTGGCACAGAACGCCGCTCACTTTGATCCCGTAGGCCGGATAGCGTTGGGACAGCGCCTCAAGGCTGCGGCATTGCGCCGCCACTTTCCGAAGGGGATCGACAGAAACAAAGGGCAGGAAACGCGACGCCAGCTCGGGGCAGAAATCGTAGACTTCCCTGAGCAGCAACTCGTTCTCGATGGCATAGGGCACGGGCGAAATCGGCCGGCGAGCCGGCCGCATGCGGCAATCGAGGAAAGAGGGAACATCGAAATAGAGGTCGGGTGTGAAGGGGAACACAACACTCATATCGATGCTGCAGGCCTTCTGGCGGTAATAGATACCCTCGATCGTCGCCGCGTAAGGATATTCCTGCCGGGCATAGGCGTTGATTGAAACGCCGGCGTGGTTGTGGGCGTCAATGGTCTTGCCGGACAGCGTCCGGCGCGTGTATGGGCGCATGTGATCCCCTTTCTTGCGTCGCCTAGAATGCGATCAGAACCCGGCGTTCGCTGGTTTCGCAGCTGCAATCAGCGGCAACTGAACCGGAGAGGATCAGTTCGCTGTTCACGACTTGCAACATGCTTGCGGGAACGCGGGGCGTGACTGGGCCGTGCGCGGCAAGGCGGCTGATGAAACGCTGCCAAACAGACTCGCCGGCGCCGAACCCGTCCCAGAAGCTTACGAGTTTCGAGCGTGCCAGATCGCGCGGGCCGATCGTGGCGGCTTTTGGCGGCACCCAGGACCAGTCGCCGGCGCTGCCCGCGTCGGCGTAAAGGCAGTTCTGGCAGATCGTGATGGGATTGAGATCGACCATGCAGGCGCCTTGCTCAAGGAACGAGGCCATGTTATCCCCGTGGTCGCGGACCGCGACGTGGGGCTCGTAGAAGGCGATGTGCCCGCCCCAGCCGATACCGCCGTAGGCCTTGTCGGCGCCGCCCATGTCCTCCAGCATGCGGCTGTACGCCTTGACGTTCTTCGTGGAAGGGAAATGGATCTGTTTTTCCGGCATGCGGAGTTCGGGGCGGATCTGGTTGAACAGGTCGTTCCACATCCAGTACTGGAAACCGCCTTTCCACGAGCGAGGGGCCGTGTTGCCGTCTTGGTCGGCATACTCGTCCATGTTGAACGTATGGACATGGTGGCAGGGTATGTTGAAATCGTTGATCATTTTCGCCACGTAGGCGTAGTTGGGATTGGGGGCGGGCAGGATCAGGACATAGTGTTTGCGCCCTTCGTCCAGCGCGCGCTTGATGCCAGCCACGATATCCATCACATAGGCGAATTGGAACGCTTGCTCATTCTCAATGACACGGATCTTGAAATTCTTGTTTTTGTGTTTCGTGATGTCCGCACGCTTGATGGCCTTGGCACGGTCACACGCCTTACGGTCACGGAAGGTGAGGCATTCGGCAAGGTCGTACGTGAA
>JALHET010000326.1:0-777 GCA_022839525.1 Lentisphaerota bacterium | reverse complement strand
TTCTCCATTCTCAGGCTGATCCGGTCAGCCCCGGTTTGTTTGATCACCGTCAAGCGCGATATCCTTTAGGAACCACATCCGTTTTTCCTAAAACGCACAAGCCAAAACGCAAAGCGACAAAAACTGCGCTGTCCGCAAGATCATCCTGCCGCGTTTTTGTGTGGTTATATTTTCAAAAGTAGCCCGAAGGCGCAAGCAGTTTATGTGCCGACATGTGCGGAAACGTGTTTCTCGTAATGGGGTTTTTCTGGAAAAACGAGGACGGAAATGTCTAACGGTTTGGTTTTGCTCCGTCATGCCTGCGCGGAAGTGTTGCCAGAAGGTGTGAAATTAAGTATGCTTACACCACGTTAAATACAGAAGGAATCGGAATGAAATCACTCTTTTGGAGCGTACCCCTTGCGGTGTTGCTGGCGGGTGGCACCGGGGTAACCCGGGCGCAGGACTTTTCGAAACTGACCGAACCTGAGCGCAAGCAGGTGAACGGGTGGCTGGCGGAACGCGCGGAGCTGCTGATTGATGCGCACCGGCTCGAAACCGAGATCAGCCGGGCGTGGGCGGACGCGAAGTATACGTCGCCGGAAGTGGAGGCGTTACGCGCACGGTACCGCGAACTCCAACATGAGCTTGGACTGACGCAACTCAAACTGCAGAAGAAGGTCGATGAGATGCCTGCCTTGCAAGAGAAACGGCGCCAGCTTGAAGAAGCACAGAAAAAGGTTTTGGAGTTGAACAAAAAAGTGGAGAAAAAGGTTGGGGGGCAACTGTAAGCGAGAG
>JALHET010000325.1 GCA_022839525.1 Lentisphaerota bacterium | reverse complement strand
TGTCCGATGTCGCCATCCAGAGATGCTGCACGAAGTCGGGAATATAGCGGGTGAGCGCCGCCGTGCAACAGAGCGGCCACTGCTTGACGAGGTAGAAGCGTGCCGAGACGGGGCATGTGAAATCGCCGCGCTTTTCCACGACCGTGCGGTTGGGCGTCTGCACGTAGAGGTGTTTCTTGAAGTCCGCCGTCGTACACGCCGCAGCCGCATTGAAGAGCGCGCGCTCCACCCGGTCGCCGAAGGTGCCCTGCCCGAGGAGCGTGAGCATTTCGATGTTAAGGCGGATGTCCGCCGTGACCGTGCAGGTCTCCGTGCCGCGGTCCGGCCCCGTGTATCCCCACGACTCATCCGCCACCGGCACGCCGTAGGGTTGCAGGGCGTTTGCCCGCAGGTAGTCGCTCCACTTCAGAATGTTCGTGCGCCAGACGGGATTGCCCGTACGCCAGAACGACACGCGCAGCGCCGAAATCGCCGTCTCACACGCCAGCACGCCGTGCTGCTTGCGCCAGTCGCGATTCTTCTGGGTGAAGGGACGCAACTCGATGTCGGCCTCTTCCGGCGGAAACACATAACGCCAGAGCGGCGAATGCGCCGCGTCCGGTCCTTTCCGGCACCAGGCATCAAGTGCCGCGCCCACCTTCTCGTCGCGCCCCAGTTGATAAGTCTCCCACGCGGCAGAGGGGACAGGCTTGCCGTTGCCGTACTCGAAGAAGCGTTCGTCGTTGAACGCCCAGTTGAGCGCTTGCAGCGCGCGCGGATCGCCCGAGGCGCGGTAGTACGCCGCCACCGCGCGGCCAAGGATTCCCGCCGCCCAGCCGATCCATGCCTCGTTATGGGACACGACCTCCTTCATCTGTGCGGGATCGCGCCGGTCCATCCAGTGGATGAACGTGATCGCGTTCGGGTGCATCCGGTCGAGGAGCGTGTCGAGGCGCTTCTTCGCGTACGCCTTCAGCGCGGGATCATCCAACTGCCATGCGAGGCGTACGAGGCCGTCAAACCAGTATGCGCCGCCCTCGGCACTCCATGAACCCTTCTCGGCGTGGCCCCAGCTCAAGAACTCTCCTCGGCGCATGCAGTTCGTCGTCCAAGCGATACGGAAATGCTCGTCCACATCGTCGAGATTCCCGATATATCCCTCCTTGGCGGTCACGCACCAATCGCGCAGCCATCCCGTCGGCTTCACAGCCCCGGGCGGCAGCGGTTCGAAGTGTTCGGCAAAGCTCTGCCCTGCGCAACCCAGCAGCGCAACCAAAACAGTAACACGCCAAGGAAATGCCCCCCCTAAACCCATCATGTACCTGTCCCTTAACTAACGGATTATGACCACAAACCCCCTGTGGTCGTCGAGAAACCCATCCCCCGCGATCTGAATACCGCAGAACACCGATGCCGCATCAATTGAACTTGCAAACGTGCCGACGATTGTCCCCGCATCGCTGGATGTCACCTCAAGGATCGCCACATCGTTGTCGAATGGGCGCGACCACGTCATCGTGGGCGTAGTACCCACATCGCCGACAGTATAGACCGGAGTTCCTGTTCCATAAAGGTAAAACGTGAACTTTTCGGCTGGAGGCAGCCCCGCAAGCGTGAACGTGTAAACGTCATTAGTGGTGGACGAAACAACGCCCTCGTTCAGCAACGTATTGATGTCCTGCGCCGTCGCCGCCACAATACCGCCCTCTCTGGAAATCGTGAACGACGTCTGTGTACGCGAATTATCCGGACGCCTCAGGTATTCGGCCGTAAGCGAATTCTCTGCGGCCATCGTTGTGTTCCACAACTGGTCGCCCCACCCCACACGGCCCCGGAGAGCATACGCGGGCACGCATCCAGACGTCCTGATATCGACGCCGATCATCGTCTCCACCGGCGCGTCTTGCACACGGATATTCTCGTAGACGGAAGTCGCGTCACAGTTTGTTTGCCGTTGAGCCCTCGGTGCAACGCAGACGTCAATGTTTTCGCCGGTACGCAGGTAGATGAGGTCGGCCTGCGGGTGCGACCAGCGGAATACGTTGTTGGCATCGCAACAGGCTAGACCGCTCGCGGCATAAAACCCGGCCCCCATCACATGCAGACGGATACCGCCTTGTCCCGAACCGAGAGAGTTCGCCCCATTCAAATCACGTACAACCGTATCCACGGAGTAGACACCGTCATGCGGTGCCGAGAACCGCAGAAACACGTAAATCGGATAGTTGCTATTTCTCACGGAACTGGGATGGACGTAAAATTCGTTTGGAAACAGAATCTGCCCCGATGGAACCGTCGAGTCCTGACCGTTGGAAATGCTTTCAAGGTTGATCGGCGCGCTCAGGACTGGCAACTCCGGATACAGGCTGTTGAACAAGCTCGCATTCTCCCAGCTTTCGAATTTGGTTGAACTCCTCCTTTGTGTCATCAAGGTGAAGTCTGATCCATCCGGTGAAGTCCCCATGCCCGTCGTCCATGTGGCCCCCGCCGCATCCGTGAAGGGATTCGCCTTGGCACCATTCGCGTTTGCCCGCAGAGCCGTGGCAGCACAGAAATCGGCAACAGGAACTGTGGACTTGAGCTTCAGAATCTGTATTTTGCCCGCCGTACCGTCAAACGCATAAAAGCCTCGGTTAGAGACCATCAGGTCGATTGCCA
>JALHET010000324.1 GCA_022839525.1 Lentisphaerota bacterium | reverse complement strand
CGTGATGTTCGTGCTGTTGCCCAGGCTGGTGTCGGTGGCGACCGCGAGCGTGCCGTCGGTCACCGTGATGTCGCCCGTTGTCGTGCTCAGGCTGTTCGAGAGCGTCAGGGTTCCGCTTCCCGCCTTCAGCAGGCCGACCGTGCCGGTCAAGCGGGACGCGAGGGTGGCCGCTGTGTTCTGGTTGACCGTCAGCGTGGCGGGCACGGCACTCGTGATGGTGCCCGTGCAGGGGTTCACGATACCGGATATGCTCTGGCCGAAACCGTTCAGATTCAGGATCGTATTGGCATGCTCAATCATCAAGGTCGACGATTCGGGGAGCGCGTTGGGGACATCCGTCCGCAGTGTTCCTGAGGCATTGATTCTGGTTTGCCCCCAGACATTGCCGGAAACGCCCAAAACCGTGGTACCCAAAGCCTCGAAGAAAACGACGTCAGAGGACGCGATAATTATCGGTTTGTCATAAAACGCGAGGAGTTTTCCGCCGTTGCTGATGACATACCAGCCGGTTCCCCCGGGGCCGGTCAAACCGCCCCTGACAATCAGCGCGGTGCCGGAGGCCAGATGGAGACGGAACCCGTATGCCCCGAGTTTCCGCGTGATCGGCCCGCTCAGGGTATTACTGCCGCTCTCATTGTAGATGGAGTATTTGGATAGTGGACGCTGGCCGTTCATCAGGAAGGGCTCTGCCACGTTGATGCCGCCGCGGAGGTTCAGGTGCGCGCCGGCCATGCAGTCTACCTCCGTGATGCCGTTGGTGCTGCCCAGCGCGTTGGGGTGCGTGACATGCAGCGCACCGTCACTTACGGTGGTCACGCCGTCGTAGGTGCTGTCGCCTGACAGGATGAGTGTTCCGGCGCCGGTCTTGGTGAAACTGTATGTGTCGGGGCCGTCATGGATGGCACCCGAAACAGCGAGGGTCGTCACGCCTGCCCCATTGGTGGCGACGCGCCACGTCGAGTTTTCCTTCAGGGTGATTTCTTCGGTGACCGCATAGGTCCGTGAGGCGGTGTCCGGGCTGGCTGCCGTGATGCCGCCCGCGCCCAGCGTGAGCGCGCCGTCGCCGTCCGCGAGCGTGAAGTTGCCCGCGCGGTTGAACGTGATGCCGTATAAACCGGCGGCGGTGTTGACGGTCGCCGTGCTGCCGCCCGTGCCGAAGATGGCCCGCGTGGTGCCGTCAAACACCGGTGCCGCGTCTCCCTGCCAGTTGGCTGCGGTGCTCAGGAGGGTGTCGGCCCCTTCGCCGTCCCAGATGGCGTCCGTTGAGGAAACGGGGGGACTGTTCACGACATAGATCGTGCCGTTTCCTGAGAAATGGGTGTCGTCCGCGTGCGTCGCGCCGCTGTCGGTTGATCCCCATGTCCCGCTCGTCTGTTGAACGCCGTTGATGAAGAGCTGCCCGACTCTTTCGGAAAGGCCTGCCCCGATTTCCACTTTCCCGTTGGTGATGGAGAGGCTCGCTGTGTCCACGATACCGTGCTGCGTCTTCAGTTCCAGTGTCCCGCCTAAGACCGTGACGTTGGTGCTGTTGCCGAGGCTATTAGCGATGGCGACCGTGAGGGTACCGTTTGTCACCGTGATGTCGCCTGTGGTGGTGCTGGTACTGTTCGAGAGGATCAGCGTACCTGTCCCGGTTTTGAGGAGGTTGAGAACCCCGGTCAACTTTCCCGCATAAGTCGTTGACGTGTCCTGGTTCACGGTCAGGGTTGCGGGCCGGTCACTGTGGATGTTGCCCGTGCTGAGATGGTACAACTCCGAGACGGTTTGGTCGAATCCGTTCAGATTCAGTTTCGAGCTAATATTATTGAATCTGAGGGGTGATGCGGGGGGCAACGCATCTGCGACATCTGTCCGCAGGGTTGCGACGCTGGCGATCTCTGTGGGTGTCCAGATGTTTCCGGAGACACCCATGACCGTAAGCCCCGTACCCTCCAGATAAAGCCTGTTCCCGGGGCTGCAGATGGGGGTGTTGTAAAACGCGACCGTGCTGCCGGAAGGGTTGTTGAGCACGATATAGCCTGCCGTGTTCGTCATGCCTCCTGCGAAAACCAGCGTCGTTCCTGCGGCTGAATGGATGCGGGTTGCGGTACAGGTGATCAGTCCGCTCAGGGTGTTGCTGCCGCTGCGGATATACAGGATATTTTGTGGGCCCGTCCGCTGTCTATTCAGAAACAACGGTTCCGGCACGTTGATACTGCCGCTGATCTCAAGGTGTCCGCCGGAGGGGCCGTTAACCACCGTGTTGCCGTTGACGCTGCCGAGCGCGTTGCCGTGGGTGATTCCGAGCAAGCCGTTATCCACGGTGGTCACGCCGTCAAAGCTGTTGCTGGCGGTGAGCGTGAGGGACTGCGGCCCGGTTTTCGTCAGGCCGCCCGCGCCGCTGAGCGAACCGTTGACCGTGAGCGCGCCGTTGGAGGCGTCGAAAACGCGCGTGCCGGTCAGCGCCATGCCGAGGCTGAAGGTTTGCGCGCTGGCCGAGAGGTTGCTCACGGGGCCGTCAAGGGCGATCCGGTTGCCGTCCAGCGTGAACGCGCCCGCGCCGCTGCTGAAGGTGATGCCCGCGAACGGGGTGTCTTCCGGCAGGTCGTTGACACTCTGGAGCTTGGCCGTGCCGCTGAAGACCAGCGTGTCGTTCGCTACTGGCGCCGTGCCGCCCCAGTTG
>JALHET010000030.1 GCA_022839525.1 Lentisphaerota bacterium | reverse complement strand
AAGGGTTGTCGACAGCGCGACCAGCCAGTTTTTCATCAATCTGGTTGACAATACGGCCAACCTCGATTTCAAGTCCAAGACTGATGCGGGCTGGGGCTATTGCGTCTTCGGCAAGGTTGTCGGGGGTATGGACGTTGTGGACAAGATCGCCAAAGTCCGGACCGGCTTTTCGGGTCCTCACCAGAATGTGCCGGTTGAACCTGTGGTCATCAATACGGTCCGGCTCAAAACCGGTGCCCGTGTGCCCTAAGCCGCAAAACAGCGTTCGGACGCGCCGCGCCGGCTCAGGGAAACAAACGGCATCTTGAATCCGCACCGGCGTTTTCCCCCGCCGTTAAAAGCACTGTTTTCTTCTCACCTTTAATTCCCTCTCTTCTCCATGTCAGCCAACACGTACGAAGATAAGCATATTCAGACCCTCTCGGCTATTGAACACATCCGAAAGCGCACCGGCATGTATATCGGGCGCACCAGCGATGGCAGCCAATACGAAGATGGCATTTACATTCTTCTCAAAGAGGTTCTCGATAACGCCGTGGACGAGTTCATTATGGGCTACGGCAAGCGTGTGGACATCGCCATCAACTACAACACGGGCGAGGTTACCGTTCGCGATTACGGCCGCGGCATCCCGCTCGGCAAAGTGGTCGATTGCGTTTCCCAGATCAACACCGGCGGCAAGTTCAACGACGACGCCTTCCAGTTTTCCGTCGGCATGAACGGCGTTGGCACTAAGGCGGTCAACGCGCTTTCCACCGATTTCGAGGTCCGCTCGTTCCGCGACGGGGAGTTCTCCGAAGCCTTCTTCAAGCGGGGTGTCCTGATCTCGCACAAGCGCGGCAAGTGTGCCTCGCCACAACGTAACGGCACCTATGTACGCTTTATCCCCGATGCCGACATCTTCAAAAAGTTTCAGTTTCGCGAGGAGCATGTGCTGCGCCGCCTGCGCATGTACGCCTATCTCAACGCCGGACTGATCCTGGAGTTTAACGGAGCCAAAATCGTCTCCGAGAACGGTCTGCTGGATCTGATTCACGACGACGTGCAGTTTGAGAAGCTGTATCAGCCCTTCCATTACCGCTCGAAGATGTTGGAGTTGGCCTTCACGCACACCAACCGATTCAGTGAAGAGTACTATTCGTTCGTCAACGGCCAATTCACCAATGATGGCGGCACGCACCTGTCGGCCTTTAAAGAGGGCCTGCTCAAGGCGGTCAACGAGTTCAGCAAAAAGCGGTTCGACGGCGACGACGTGCGCGAGGGGATCATTGGCGCCATCGCCATCCGCCTCAAGGATCCGATTTTCGAGTCCCAGACCAAGAACAAGCTGGGGAACCAGGAGATCCGCGCCGACCTTGTCGCGGAAGTCAAGCGCGTCATTGAGGAAATGTTCCACCGGGAACCCGCCGAGGCCGCCAAACTGATCGGCAAGATCGAGGAGACCAGCAAGCTCCGTGCCGAACTGAACGCCGTCAAAAAACTCGCCCGCGAGCGCTCGCGCGCCGTATCAGTGCGGGTGCCGCAGCTCAAGGACTGCAAACACCACCTCAACAAGCATAAGGGTACCGGCCTCGACACCATGATCTTCATCACCGAGGGCCAGTCCGCCGCAGGTTCCATCGTGAGCTGCCGCGACGTCAACTCTCAGGCCATCTTCACCATCAAGGGCAAGCCTCTCAATGTCTGCGACCTCAAGCGCGACGCGCTCTATAAGAACGTCGAGATCTACAACCTCATGCAGAGCCTCGGCATCGAAGAGACCGTCGACCGCCTGCGTTACCAGAAGGTCATTCTCGCCACCGATGCGGATGTGGACGGCCTCCACATCCGTAACCTGATGATCACATTTTTCCTGCGTTACTTCGACCGCGTCATCCGGGAAGGCCACCTCTACATCCTGGAGACGCCGCTCTTCCGTGTGCGCAACAAAAAAGAGACCTTCTACTGCTACAACGAAGAGGATCGCGTCAAGGCCATTGAGAAATGCGGAAAAAACCCTGAGATCACCCGTTTCAAAGGTCTGGGCGAAATCTCTCCGGGCGAATTCAAGGCGTTCATCGGCAAGAGCATGCGACTCACACCGGTCGACAGCTCGCGCGACCGCGACCTCAAAGACACAGTCGATTTTTATATGGGGCGCAACACCCAGGAGCGGCGCCAATACATCATGGACAACCTGGTGATCACCGAGGAATCGCTGTCGTGAGCAAGTCTCCCAGAAAACCGAAACGCAAAAAAAAGGCGGATACAGACGCTATCCAGCCGCCCAGCCTGTTTGACGACATGGATCTCTTCGATGCCATGCCGACCGCGTCCGCTGAAGAGGAGTCCGACGCGGATGAATCGGAGCGGGATGGCGGCCCTTCGCCATCTGCGGCCGCGCACGGCGGCACCGGCCCGTTGCGTGAACTGATGGACGAGAACTTCCTGCAGTTCGCCTCTTACACCATCTGCAACCGCGCTATTCCCACGGTGGAGGACGGGCTCAAGCCTGTCCAGCGCCGCATCATGCACTCGCTCTGGGAAAAGGATGACGGCCGCTTCATCAAGGTCGCCAACGTGGTCGGCCACACCATGCAGTACCACCCGCACGGTGACGTCTCGATCGGCGACGCGATCATCAACCTTGCCAACAAGCGCTACCTGATCGAAGGTCAGGGAAACTACGGCAACCTGTTCA
Source organism: Lentisphaerota bacterium (assembly GCA_022839525.1). Next base: position 10,613 of record JALHET010000030.1, on the reverse strand, counting down.
CCGGCGATCCGGCGGCCGCCACGCGGTACATCGAGTGCCGCCTCACCGAACTCGCCCGCAACGAGCTGTTCAACCCCAAGCTCACCGCGTTCATCCCCAGCTACGACGGGCGCAACAAGGAGCCCGTGCTCCTGCCCTGCAAGCTGCCGCTCCTGTTGATGCTCGGGGCGGAAGGTATCGCTGTGGGGCTCACCACCGCGATTCAGCCGCACAACTTCATCGAACTGCTCGAGGCGCAGGTCGCCATCATCCAGAAGAAGCCTTTCCGGGTGCTTCCGGATTTCCAGACTGGCGGGCTGATGGACGTTTCCGAATACGCCGACGGCGTGGGGCACATCAAGATCCGCGCGACCATCGAGTCACGCCAGAACAACAAGCTGGTCATCACGGCCCTGCCGTGGAGGCAGACCACCGAGTCGCTGATCGCCAACATCGAGGAGGCGGTCAAGAAAAAGAAGGTTCCGGTCAAGCAGATCTTCGATTTCACCGCCGAGAAAGTGGAGATCGAACTGCTCCTTAACGCCGGCGCCACGCAGGATCAGGCCATCAAGGCGCTCTACGCCTTCACCGCCTGCGAATCGTCCATCGCCAGCCGCCCGGTTGTGCTCTTCCGTAACCGGCCGCGCGAGATGACGGTTTCTGAAATCCTCCAGACCTGCACGGAGCAGCTTCTCGAATTCCTGAACCGCGAACTGGAGCTTCGCAGGGGCGAACTTGACAACCTCTTCCACACCAAAACGCTTGAGCAGATCTTCATCGAGGAGCGCATCTACAAGCGCATCGAGGAGCAGACCACGTACGAGGCCGTGCAGCAGGCCGTGCTGGAAGGGTTCAAGCCTTTCCGCAAGAAGCTGCGCCGCGACGTCACGCTCGACGATGTGGAGGGTCTGCTCCAGATCAAGATCCGCCGCATCTCGCGCTACGACATCGACAAAAACCGGCAAGAGATCGCGGCCATTCTCCAAGAGGAGGCGGAGGTCGCCGAAAACATCAAAGGGTTGCGCGGCTACGCGATCCGGTATCTCAAGGCGCTGATCAAAAAATACAAGGACACATACCCGCGCCTGACGAAGGTCGCGCCTTCTGCATTCGCGCAGATCGAGGTGCGGGCGCTCACCGCCACCGAACTCACGCTCAAGATCGACCGCGAGAACGGCTACATCGGCACCGACATCCGCGGCGGCGAGGAACTCTTCAAATGCTCCTCGCTCGACAAGATCATCGTGGTCTGGAACGACGGCCGCTACAAAATGATTCCGCCGCCAGACAAGTTTTTCGTGGACAAGCAGGGCGGGAGCTACTGCCAGATTTTCGACCGCGACAAGGAGTTCACTGCGGTCTACACCGAACCGCACTACGGCTTCACCTACATCAAACGGTTTGCTTTTGGCGGCGCGATCCAGAACAAGGAATACCGCCTTGCTCCGGAGGGCAGCAACGTGCTCCTTTTCGAGGAAGGCGTGCCCGAGGCAGTCTACGTCAAATACAAGCCCGCCAAGGCTCAGCGCATCCACCAGCAGGTGTTTTCGCCGAGCGAGGTGCGGGTCAAGGGCGTTTCCGCCAAGGGCATCCAGATGACCTCCAAGGACATCTCTAAGATCGCGACCAAAAAGCCCGGCTGGTGGAACGACGGCGAAGCCACCCCGAAAGGCGTGCTGACGTAAGGGCGGGCAAGAAAATCTCCTCTGCGGGTTCCGCTTAAGTTTCCGTGCGTGGCGTACGGTAGCCGTTGCTCCCGTCCGCCGCTTTTCGTTATTGATTGCCTCGAGTGATAACGAAAATTACTGACCTTCAGCGCGCAGCCAGCCGATCTGCCAAGGGCCGATCGCGGGAAGGACGACCAGCACGTCTTTCTGTTCCCAGCGCACCGGGAGGGTGATGGGTTTATCTTTTGGGGTCACCCAGTCCATGCTCCCGATGTCTTTCAGACAGCCCCGCAGACGTAGCGTGACCGGCTGCTGCACGTCGAGGGATGCGTTCAACACCGTCACGCTCCGCAGATCGCCCGCCAAGGTCACCCGGGGGATCACCATGACCTGAGACGCGGTTTCCACGAAAACCGGCAGGCGGTTCTGCGCGACCCAGTCCGCGGCCAGCAGCACCTGTCGTTGACGCGCCGCACTCATTTCAGCGGAGAACCCCATGAACCCGAATGCCGCCATACGTCCGCCCGTAGCCGTTTCCGTGAGCACGGAACACGCTTCGGCGAAACGGCCGTCCGGCGTTTGATAACGCCCGATGACGCGCGCGGTTTCATTGGAGGGTGTGAAGGCGTAGGTGTCGGCTCCGGTTGCGTCCGGTTGCCAGACGTAATTCACCTGATTGAGGTTCAGTTCGTCGTCGGTGAAGACTTCGCGGACATCCGGGAGCCGTGTTTGCGCGGACATCATCATCGAGGCGCCGAACCCGCGCGCCTGCAGGCGGGCCGCAGCCCCGCCGTCCAGAAGCACGCCGCCGGAAAGCACGCGCTGGATGTCCACGGCGGACATGCTGTCTACGGATTCCGCGTTCAGGAGGTAGCAGACCGGCCAGGGCGAACCCGGGCACACCGGAAACCCCGAGGGCGCGAGGGCGTTGGCCGCCCGTAACGTTCCGGACAGCTCCGGCTTGCCGCTTTTTCCGCAGAACGGCAAGAGGCCTCCCGGTTTCGTGCCTTGGTTGTAGCGGACATACGCCTGATAGAAGGGGCGCCAGAGTGTCAGCTCGCTCATATAGGTGTTGGCATACCACGCGGCCGGCTCATGGGCGTAACTCATCAGGTCATAGGTCAGCCGCTCCGCGCCGAACGCCAGATAGAGCATCGATTCCACGCACAGCCCGTGAGCGGATTTACCCGACAGGCAGTGGCGGCGGTTGTCGAGCACGGCGCCGGTTTGCGGCGAGCCCAGCGCGGAGAGCAAGGCGCTGCCGATCATGCCTCGCGGGGCGTGGTCATCAAAAAAAGCGGCAGGCGGCGGAAGCCCCGTGTCCGTTTTGTCGACGGCGAGACCCATCTTCCGTAGCGCATCCGCAGACGGGACGTCCAATTGTCTATCGTAGAGAATCGAGTCGAAACAAGACGGATAACGGCTCAGCGCGGCGCTCAACTGCCCGAACGCCTCCGGTTGGCCGGCCATTGTCCCGCCCCAGCGCAGAGCCATGAACCGCTCCCCGTCCGCGTTTGCGGTCAGAGACGCCAGCAAACAGGCCGTTCCCAATATCCGACGCAACATACCGGTCTCCGTTCTCTCATTTCACCACATGCGCTCCGGCGGAGGGCGTGATCACGCTCACGTCGCACGGGGCACCAAACTGGGCGGCATATGCGCTGGCCAGTGCCGCCGCCGCCGTTTCCGCGTCACGCGGATGAACCAGCACCACAGCGGAGCCGCCGAACCCGCCGCCCGAAATCCGGGCACCCATCACGCCCGGAATCCTTTTTGCCGCCTCGACCACCGCGTCCAGTTCCTCGCAGGAGTTCTCAAACAGCACGCGCGAACTCTCGTGCGAGTCGAACATCAGCGCGCCAAAGCCGGCGAGATCGCCTAAGGCCAGAAGCCCCGCGCCCTTGAGCACGCGCTCGTTCTCGCCGATCGGGTGCGCCGCGCGGTTGGCCACCGTTTCGGGGAGGCCGCGTTTGTAGAGAACCCATTCGGCCATGCTCACATCGCGCAGCGCATGCACCGGATGGCGCAGCACGGTGGCGAAGTGCGCCGCGGCCTGTTCACACGCCTCGCGACGGCTGTTGTATGCGCCGTCCACCAATGCGTGTTTGGCGTGCGTGTTGCACATCAGGAAACAGGCGTCCCCGCCTATTTCAACTGTCTCGTAAACGAGGGAGCGGAAGTCGGTTTTCACCAGCTTGCCCGCCTGGCCGGCCAGGCTCGATATCTGATCCAGCAGCCCGCATTTGCAGCCCGCGTAGACGTGCTCCGCCCGTTGCCCGATTTTCGCCAGGGTCACGGTGTCCACGCCGATGCCGTAAAGCTTACCGAGCGCGAGCCCCGCGCACATCTCGAGCGCGGCGGAGCTGGAGAGCCCGCTACCCAGCGGGAGGTTGCCGAGAAACATGCCGTCGAAACCGCACGGCACCGCTTTGAGCGCGGTCAGCCCGGCGAACGTGCCCTTGACGTAGTTCTGCCATGTGTCCGTCTTCGAGGCACGGATGCCGGCCACATCAAAGCCGACCTCTTTCATCAGGTCGCCCGCCACGAGGCGGCAGGACGTCGACGCGCTTTCTGACGCGGCAAAGAAGGTGCCGAAGTTGATCGCCGCCGAAAAGACGAAACCCTCATTGTAGTCCGTGTGGTTGCCCAGCACCTCGATGCGCCCCGGCGCATACGCCACGACGTCAGGCTCGCGCCCGAAGTGCGTGCGGTATTTCTTCACCAGCGCATCGTAAACGGTTTTGTTGACCATGGGGTCTCTTTCGGGCGGATTGCCGGCCGTCGGAACGCCTAGTTCCTGATAACCGCCAACAGCTCGTCGCGTTTACGTTCCATCACTTCCGGGGTCTTGGCCTCAAGGTTCAGGCGCACCAGCGGTTCGGTGTTGGAGCAGCGCACATTGAACCACCAGTCGGCATACTCGACGCTCACGCCGTCCAGATCAAACGAGTGGCCGTCCGCGTACTTGGCCCGGATCTCGTCGAGGATCGCCTGAGGGGCGCGGCTCACGCGCGTGTTGATCTCGCCGCTGGCGAAATACTTGCGCAGCGGGGCGATCAGTGCCGAAAGCGGCCGGTCGGATCTGCTGACGATATTCGCCAGCGAAAGGATTGCCATGGCCGAGCTCTCGGCCGTGAAATTATCCTTGAAGTAGTAGTGGCCGCTCAGCTCGCCCGCGAAGATCGCGTCGTGTTCGCGCATCTGCTGCTTGATGAAGGCGTGCCCCACGCGGCTCATCATCGGCGTGCCGCCTGCGGCTTCGATGACCTCCTTCACCACCCGGCTACTGCGGAGGTCGTAAAAGATCACGCCTTTGCGTGTGGTCAGCACGTCCTGCGCCACCAGCGCGGTGATCAGGTCCATCGGGATGATATCGCCCTTCTCGTCGACAAAGCCAGCGCGGTCAGCGTCGCCGTCGTACGCCACGCCGAATGCGTAGGTGCCGGCGCGGACTTTCGCCTGCAAATCCTTGAGTGTCGCGGTGTTTAGCGGATTCGCCTCGTGGTTCGGGAAGCGGCCGTCCGGCTCCTCGAAGAGGCCGTCCCATGTGAGGATGCCTTTAAGCGTTTTCGCCTCCCAGATGCCCATGCCGTTCGCGAAGTCGATCGCCAGGTGAACCGGCCGTTTCAGGTGCGCAAACTGCGCCACATGCTTGGCGTACTGCGGCAGGATATCGTACGGCGTCACCTTGCCCGGCCGCGAGGCTTGGGGTGCGAAGGCTTCCTCGGCCACGATGTTTTCAATGTCCAAGATGCCCGTCGCGCCGCTGATCGGAACCGCCTGCGCGCGGCAGAGCTTAAAGCCGTTCCACTCGGCCGGGTTGTGCGACGCGGTGATCATCACGCCCGCGTCCGCGTCCAGCGTGCCGTTGGCGAAGTAGGCCATCGGCGTGGAGCCGTGACCGAGATCGATCACGTCGGAGCCCTGTTCAGTGATGCCCTTTGCCAGCGCCGCGAACAGCGGCTCCGAATGCGGGCGGATGTCGCGCGCCACGACCGCTTTTTTGCAGCCCGTGAAGGTTGCGAACGCCCGGCCGATCCGATAGGCGATCTCGTCGGTCAAATCCTTACCGTAAACTCCGCGGATGTCATACGCTTTGAAAATACCAGCCATGAGGTAGCCCCCTTGTTGTTCAAATAAAAAGAAGTATAAACAAAAAAACACCTCTATGCAAACAGGGGCGTACCCTCAACCCGGAACCCGAACCCTTAACGGTCAGTGACCCGGGATGCGCCCTGCTACTACCCGATTGCTAATCCCGCAGAGACGCAAGCGGAACCGAGTACCGGAGTATGCAGGTAACGACCGGCAGCCGGAGAGAAGATAAGAGGCGGAAAAGTGTCAAAGGGCTTATTTTTATTTGGTGAAAAAGAAAAAAAGATTATTTTTCCTCCAGCCTGTTGACAAACGGGGGGTGCTTATCATACTATACACCCTGTTCAAGCAACCTCCCCCAGGTTCTTGAACGATGTGGCCTGCCGCGACGCTTCCCCCGTGATCGCGGATACAGGTTTCCCCTGTACGGTCACATGTTAATAATATATGTCCTCCCTGGCGGCGGGTAGAAGCAAAAGCTTTTATCCGCCGTTCTTTTTTATCTACCGCCAGCGGTTATGAGCCCAGAGGTATTGTTCGGGGAAACGGCGGATCGCGGCCTCAATGCGGGTGTTGATTTCGGTTGTGAGGGTGACGAGGTCTTTCTGTTTATTGCCGGTGGGTTTGTGGCGGATCGGTGTGCCGGTGACCATTCGGTATTTGAAAACCCCGTCCCGGATGAAGGCGCCCGCCAGAATGGGCGCGCCGGTTTTGAGGTGGAGACGGGCGGGCGAAGTGTGGGTGGAGGCGGGACGTCCCAGAAAATTCACGGTCACGCCTTGTTTTTTGCTGGCGTGCTGGTCCATCAGAAGGGTCATTGCGGAACCCTTTTCCTTCCATTCCCGCAGGACGCTGGGAGTGAACCCCTGTTTTTTTGAAATGATGGTGATTTCGCCGCGGAAATGGTGTTTTTTCAGGAAGCGCTCAACAAACGGGTTGTTCATTTTGCGGGCCACGGCGATCATTGGGCGTGTGAAGGAGATGATGGATACGGCTGCTTCCCATGCGCCCTGATGGCCGGAGAGAATCATGATGGGTATCTCTGGCGATTCCATCAAGAGTTTCCAGGATTCTTCGGGGCCGTCGAAGGTGATGTGCTCGCGCCAGTTTTCGGCGGTGATGACTTGTCCCACCTTGAGGGCTTCGCAAAGGTGCCCCGCGAGGTGGCCAAAGGCTTTGCGCGCAATACGGTCAGCTTCTTTCGGATCATCGGTGATGTGCGCCTGGAGGATATTGTCGGTGGCGATGCGTCGGCGCTTTGGGAAAAGCGGGTAGGCGCAGGAGGTCAGCGCGGCACCGATCGCATAGGCTTTTGTCGCGGGGATGAGCGTGTAAAGCAGTCCCAGTAGGCGGAGCGCTAAATATTCGAGATAAACGAGGGGGGTGTGTGGCACATTCATGCGGTGCGGATCATTTCGGCAAGGCGTTGGAAAGTTGCGTGGCCAGCGGTTCGAGTTGCCGGGCGAAGCGTTCCGGTAGACGGTCTTTTTCTTCGAGGAGCCCGGCGAAGATTTCGATCGCCGCATTGATTTTTTTCTGCTTGATATTGAGCCGAAGCAGGGTTAACCGGACGGCAGGGTCGTTTGGCTGGCCGGCGATGACGGGAGCCATCGCGCGTACGGCCTCGTCGAGCCGGTCTGTGGCGATCAGAAGGCGTGCGAGCGTGTGCCAGGTGAAAAGGCGCGACGAGTCCAGTTCGAGCGAACGGCGCAGGAATTTCTCAGCGGAGTCGGGGTTGTTTTTTTCCAGAAGCACTGCGCCGAGACCGGCGTAGGCAGGCGCGTTGCGTTCTGTCTCTAAACTCCGGCGGAAGAGATCCTCGGCCAAATCGAGTTCGTTCCGGTCCAGCCGCACCATGCCGAGGAGAAAGTTGGCGAAGGGGTGGTCGGGGTTGCGGCGGAGAATGGCCTTGGCATCTTCCTCGCTGAATGCCGGAACGCCGAGCGCGTCATCAAGGCGGAGAATTTCCTCGCGGATGGAACTGAGGTTCTTATTGAGGTCGAGCGCACGCAGGAAGGCGGCGCGGGCCGCGCGATATTCTTTTGGCCCGTTATGTTTGAGGAGATACCCGCGCACCTTATACGTGAGGTAGTGCTCTTTTTTACTCGAGGCGCTGCGCAGGGCAGGAAAGACGCGGGTCTCGAGTTCTGGATACTCCTCCAAGCGCAACAGGATATCGGCCAACAACCCCCACAGGTCAATATTTGAAACAGCGGAGGGAAGAGCCTCGTTCAGCATGGCGCGCGCTTCGGTAAGGTTTCCGCTGAGAATCAGGAGGGCGGCGTTGTGCCAGATCAGTTCGTCGGGTTTCACGCCGTTCTCTTTTGCGAGGTCGAGCCAGAGGCCTGCCTCCGGAAGGTTCTGGCGTTCAATGGCGATGCGCGCTTTGTTGATCAGCGCGAAGCGGTCTTTGTCGTCCAAGTCCAGCAGCAGGTTGAGCTGGAGGTCGGCGGTGTCGAACTCGTACGTGTCGATGTGCTGGGCAATGGTCTGGTAGAGCTCACGTTTTTTGTCGCGCAGGGCGGTGAGCGAGTCGGAAGACCCCGTCTGCAAGGCAAGCGCCAGCCGCCTGAAAGCGTTAGATTTGACCCAATAGTTTTTCCGGACATACTCCAGAACATCCGGATCGATCAGGGATCCGGCATCGGTTTGCAGGCCGGTTACGGTCAGGAGGTGGGTGTTGGGGAGGCGTTGGGGGATCATGTGGAGACGGGTCTCAAGGTCAGGGAGCGCTTCGGAGCGGACGTTCAGGCGCATCGCCAGATGGAACCGGTTCAGAAGGACACAGAGATTGTCGGGTGCCAAGTCCTCGGCCTGCTCAAAGAGTTGGGCGGCTTCTTCGGGACGTTTCTGCGCGACGAGCAAGACGCCTAATTCATTACCAATAAAGGCGAGCTGGCGGCGCAGCCCCATCCGTATGTTTGCAAAGAGCCGGATGGTGTCGGGCGTGCCGGGAAAAAGATACGGGCGCATGGTTTCGACAAAGGACAGGTGACGGGCACGCAGCGCGGAAACATCCACAGGCACGGCTTTCGGAAGAAAGCTGGAAAAGATGGTTCCGGGAATGGTCGTGAAGCCGTTGTCGAACCGGAAAACAGAAGCGTCAAAGAGCGCGATCCGCTGGTAGGCGTTGGTTTGGTGTCTCAACCACTCGCGCAGGAAGGAGGTCGGGGAGAGGTCGGCGGCGTTCAGAAGCCGGAAGCGGTAGGGGGCAAACGACGGATCCTCCCGGATATAAGCAGCGAGCCGGGAGGCGTCGTAGGTGGCTGGGGCATCCTCGTCTGTGGAGATAAAGCGCAAGTGCCGTCCATCCTGAAACGCACGGATCGCGAGGTGGTGCGATAACAGTTGGTTGTTGACGATCCAGTCGCGCGGCCCCAGCTCCCGGTAAATCTTTTCGGTGACCTCATCGACAAACGTGCCGTTGCGCGGGTCGATGTCTGTGAAACTGCGGAGCGGCACCAGGCAGGCGATCAGGACTAAGAGCCAGCATATGGTTGCGCCGATCCGGCAGACGAGGGGGTTGTCGCGGTACTCGTAATAATCGAGATCCTCGCTGATTTGCTCTTCAAACATCTCGCGCATGAGATGCCAGACAGCGACCATCAGGCCCACCCATAACGCCACGAGGGTGTAACTGAAGACCGGGATTTTTGACGTGGAGCGGGCGATAGCCCACGGCGAGATGCCCAGGTTGAGCAGGCTGGGGACGAGGGCGGTGGTCAACACAAGCTGCAGGAGGAAAAGGATGGGCGTCCGTTTGTGGAAAGAAAAAGAAAACACGAAAAACGCGAGAGCCGAAGGGAACAGGAACTGCAAGAAGATGTAACTCCAGCCATAGCTGGGAACCCAAGCGCGGATTTCGTGGAGGACGGTATCTTGGAACTCGCGCAGGATCGGGCGCGGGGCAGGGATGGGGATGGCCGCACACCAGGTGGAGGCCTGCCAGAGGATGGCACAGGCGAGGACGGCTCCGGCCAGCCCCAAGAGAACCACGAACAACGTTTTATAGAGGGTTACGTGGTCGTTGAGGATGAGCGACCGCAGCAGGAAGGCTCCCCCGATCGGCAAGAGCAGCAGGAAGAGGAGGGATTCGACACTGCAGGCGGTGAGCAAAAACGCGCTCAGGAAGAGGGAGGACAATCGTGCGCTCTGGTCGTACGAAATCAACAGGTTTGCGATGATGAAAAAGAGTGCGAGTTCAAACGTAAAGGGGTAAAGGCGTGTGGCCACCAGCCAGAACGGGGCACAGAAGGCCAGCGCCAGCGCCCCGCACAGCCCTCCTAAAACCGCCGCATGCGCGACACGCCAGTTGTGGGCCTGTACCGAGACGGGGATCGAGACCGAGCCGTCGGCGTTCCGCGCAAACTCCTGTTGGCTGTTGGCGGAACCGGCCTCACCGGTTGCCCATGTCTGGGGGGGCATCGCCGCCATTGAGCCGCCCGAATCCTCACAGGCGCAGGAGAAGACCAGCCGTGCGGTGAACAGGTAGAAGAGCGAGACGGCCAATGCGCCGCAGGCCGCGCAAAAAAGATTCAGGCGGACGGGAAGCGTGGCGAAAGGGAGGTTGGCCACTGCCCGAATGGCCAGGGTGAAAAACGGGTGAGAGAGGTCGTTCTGCGGGCAGATCGAGATTGCCGAAGCCGTCAGGAAAGCGGAGGTGCCGGGGTAGACGTGTTTGAAAACGGTCAGATAATAAACAGCGGCGGGTACGAGTGCCGCGAAGGGGATGAAGAAGCGGATCAAGCTGCGCCATGATATGGTCTGGGCGATCCGCCGCTATCTTTCAGCCCGCGGTTTCTACGAGATCGAGACTCCGACGATGATCAAGTCCACCCCCGAGGGGGCTCGTGACTTCCTCGTTCCTTCCCG
>JALHET010000323.1 GCA_022839525.1 Lentisphaerota bacterium | reverse complement strand
CGGCACCCTGCGCATCGACGTGCGGCCGGACGGAACCTGCGACAGGCTGGACGTCTCGGGCGACCTGGACGTCTCGCAGCTCGCGCTCGCGATCGCGGACACCGGGCAGCTCAATTCCGGGTCAATCTACACCATCGCGACCTGCACCGGCGCGCTGACCGGCAGTTTCACCTCCCACAACCTGCCGCAGAAAAACTGGGGCGTGCGCTACATCCGCACGCCCGGCGCGGGCAAGATCCTGCTGGCGCCGCGCAACGGCCTGGTCTTCTCGCTCCGGTAGCGTAGACCGCAAACGCCCAATGCCGTTGGTGGTGCGCACGGGAGGGCCGGGCAGACGCCCGTCCCTCCCGTGTTTGGGTTGCGGGCTCCGCCCGCGTCAGGTCAAAAAAAGACACAACAAAAAGAAGAGAAGACATATACAGAACAAGGCGGTTTGCTAAGATCATGCAAAACAGGAAAAAGGTTTTTTCAGTAGGAGTGGTCAAAACTGCATCGCCGTTTCAGGCTTTGTCCTGAACCCGAATGCCTGAATCATTCAGTAAGCGAGGTGAATCATGAAGAATCGTACTCGGCGCATATCCGGTTCACGTTTCTGTTCCCTGTGCTGCGCGGCCGGCTTATCGGTTGCGGCCACGGCCCGCGCGGCTGACGGCGTCTGGCTCAGAACCTCGTACGCCGGAAACTGGAGCGACGCCGCCAACTGGGTCGGCGGGACAGCCGCTTCGGGCGCGGGCTTTTCCGCCTCGTTCACAAACAGCGCAACGGTGACCGTCAACCAGAACGTGCCCGGACTGACGCTCGGCGGACTCTTTTTCGCCAACGGCACCTATGCCGTGACCAACGGCGCGATCATCCTTGACAACGGCGCCTCACCCGCGGTTGCCACGGTCGGCATCCGCGCAGCCGATGCGACACGCGCCACCCTGGCCGTGCCGCTCAACGGCGCGGGCGGGCTGACCAAGCTCGGCCCCGGCCACCTGGACCTCACGGCGCCGGCCCCCGGCGCGCTGGACGGCCCGCTGACCGTGAAGGCCGGGACGCTCACCGCCACCGCCGCCAACGGCGCGCCCTTCGGCACGGGCCGCGTCCTCCTGACCGGCGGCGCGCTGGCGGCCATGCCCGCGGGCAACGGGCAGGACGTGGAACTGGCCTTAGCCTCCGGTCACGCGACGAACACCTTCACGTACGGGGCCGGCGCCTCAACCCTGCGCTTCGCGAAGGGTGCGAACACGGGCCTTACGCTGACGCTCGGGAATGCCGGCGCCGGTGCCGGGAGCGTCCTCGCGCGCGCCGGCAACGGCGTGCTGAGCGTCGCGCCGACGAACGGGATCGCGAATCTCGGCGCGTCCGAGCGCCTGCTCGTGAGCGGCGGCGTGCCGACCCATCACGGCATGACCGACGCCTCCATTGCGGGACTCGATAACGACGGCAGGGATTCCGGCAGTTTCCTGACCTATGACGGGGCGGACGGTTTCGCGGCCGCAAGCTACACGGACGGGCTCGGGGGCGGCACCAACTCGCCCGCCGACATCACCACCGACACCGCCACGGCCAGCGCGCAGGTTTATGCCCTGCGCGTAAACGGCAAGACCCTGACCGTCAACAGCGGCCAGACGCTCACGGTCGGGGACGGCACCCGCCCGGCGGGCGTGATGCTGAACAGCACCCTGTCGACACGCGCAGTCATCACTGGCGGCGTGTTGGATTTCGGATCCTCGGAAGGCATCATCTATTTCAACCGCATGTGCGGCGACGGGAATTCGCGCGGCACGATCAGCTCGACGCTCAGCGGGTCGGGCGGCATCACCTTCGCCGGCCTCTCCCCGTACACCGACATACGCTTGACCCCGCCAACCGGCGGCAACCCCTATACCGGCGGGACGCGCATCCTTTCCGGACGGGTGATGTTTAGTAGCGGCAACGCGTTCGGCAGCGGCGACATCACGGTGCGCGGCCACGAGGGCTGGGGCGGCCAGATCATCATCGGGGCGCCGATCACCCTGACCAACACCCTTCGCCTCGCGAGTTTTCGCGGCTACCCCGAGACCCACCAGTTTGCCGTCATGCTTGGGGCGATCCGCATCATGGGCACAACGAGTTCCGGAACCGTCCTTTCCGGCCCGATCGAGCTGCTCGACACCTCGTGCATCACCCTGACCGATGACACGAAAGCCCTGGCCACCCTGAGCGGCCCCATTTCCGGCCCCGGCGGCCTTGAAATCGGCGGAGGCATTAATTTTCCCCACGGCACGGTGCTGATCTCCGGCACGAACAACACCCACACCGGTGGAACCCGGGTCAACGCCGGCACGGTGAGGATCACCGCAAACGGCGCGCTGGGGTCGGGGCCGGTGGAGAACCACTCGGTCCTGTCCTTTGAAAACCCGGCGACCCTCACCCTGACCAACGCGCTAAGCGGCACCGGCACCCTCATCCACCAGGGCGCGGGCACCCTCAAGGTGAGCAATGCCCCCGCCTATGCCGGCCTGCTGACCCTCAACGGCACGCTTGACCTCTGCGGCGTTTCCGCAGCCTTCGGCGCGCTCTCCGGAACCGGCCGGATGGTCAACCCCTCGGGCCCGGACGCCGTGCTGACACTCGGCTCCTTGAACACCAACACCCTTTTCGCGGGAACCGTGGAGGACGGCATCGCGCTGACTAAAACCG
>JALHET010000322.1 GCA_022839525.1 Lentisphaerota bacterium | reverse complement strand
ACCGGATCGCCCTTGACGGCCCCGTGAGCAACCTCTCGGCCAGCGCGCAAACCTTCAGCCTCGGCATGGCACTGACCGGCACGCGCGTTTTCGACGCCTCCAACGGCGCGATCACGGTCAACGGCGCGCTCAGCGGCGCGGGCGGCCTGACGAAAACCGGGCCGCAGTCCCTCACGCTCACCGCCAGCAACAGCTACGACGGCGTGACCACCGTCGACAACGGCATGCTGCACATCACGCACGGCCACGCGCTGGGCAGCACCAACGGCCACACGCTGGTGAACTCCAAGAGTTCAACGGTGGGAGGCGGCTACCTGCAGCTCAGCGGGAACATCACCGTGCCGGAGCCGCTGACGCTCTTCGGTGAGCGTAACGCGCCATCCTCCACATTAGAGAGATCCTCTCTGTTCAATGCGGGCGGCACCAACACCTGGAGCGGGTCGATCACCCGCAAAAGCGGCGGCAACAACACCCGCATCCATTTGAAGAGCGGTTCCCGCCTGAACATCACGGGCGGCGTGACGGGAGGCGGCGCGGCCCTTTTCGTCATGCGTGCAGACAACGCCATTCTCGCCTTTTATGAGAAGCCGCTCAATATCGGAAGCGACACATTATGGGTGGAGACAAAAGGGACGATCATTTTCGGCGTTGCCGGAAACGTGTGGGGCGGCAATCCGAACTTGGGGAGCAGCTATACCGTGCGGATGGAGGCCGCCGATGCGCTGGCGCCGTCAACACCCATGGCGGTGGGGAACTCCGCCACGGACGGTCTCACGCTGGACCTGAACGGCTTGAACCAGCGTATCGGGAAACTGTACAGCAAATTCTGCACCTCCGGCGACCGGATCATCACCACCCCCGCCCCCGCCACGCTGACCGTCGACCAAGGTGTGAACACCAATACCCACCTCGACGCCCGCCTGAACGGCCCGCTGACGCTGGTGAAGACCGGCATGGGGATGCTCACCCTCTCCAACAGCGTGGCCACCACGGCCAAGACCACAGGCGATATCATCGTCAGCAACGGCACCCTCAGGGTTGCGGCTCCCGGCTGTCTGGGCAACGCCACCAACGTCACGGTCGCCGGGGGAACGCTCTCGCTCCAATCGGCAACAACCATCAAGGATACGGCAAGCCTCTTCATCACATCATCTTTCGGCACGCAGGTGGAGGTCGGTGACGGAATCGCAGAGACGGTGGGCAAGCTGTTTATCAACGGCGTGCAACAGGCGAACGGCTCATGGGGAACCACGGACAGCGGCGCGACCCACAAGGATGACACCCTGTTCGCGGGAAAAGGCAAGATTCTCGTCACGGACAGTCCCGAGATCACTGCGGCCACCGCCACTTGGGACGCCGGAGGTGCGGACACCCTCGCCAGCACGGCGGACAACTGGGCGGACGATGCCGTGCCCGCGCTCAACGGCACCACCCACGCATACTTCGGCACCGGCGGCACTGCGGCCGTGTTCAATACGGCGGCGAACCTGTACGGCATCACGTTCAATGCCACCAATGACTTCACGGTCGACTCCGGCGCCGGCACCTTGGCCATCGGGGCGGGCGGGATCACCGCCGCCATCCCGGATACACTGTCGCGCACCTACACGCTTGCCGGAGAAACGCTCCTCTCCTGTGACCAGACCTGGACCGTCACCACCAATCTGACGGGAACAACCGCGCTTCAGGTTTCGGCGGCGATTCGCAATGACGATGTTCCCTTCGGCATCAACAAAGAGGGCCGAGGCAACCTGTCGCTCTCCGGGAACAACAGTTATGACGGACCCACCTGCTTGAACGCGGGCACATTGACAATCGCCCACAACAACGCGCTGGGCAGCACCAACGGCCCGACCCTGATCGCGGACGGGGCCTGGATCGAAATGAAAGGCGGGATTACAGTCGACGAACCGCTAAGCCTGCCCAGCGATGCCAGCCTAAGGTGGAACGGGGGGCTGCGCGCGACAGGCGGCAGCAACGTCTGGGCCGGGAAAATCACATCCTCGCCCGCAAACTCCCGCATCCAATGCAATGCCGGCTCTCTCGACATCATCGGCGGGATCGAGGGAGGCCAGATGTGCCTCGGCGGCTCAGGCGGCACCTACCTGAGGGTCTCGGAAAAGCCGATCAACACGCCAGGCAACAGCTTTTTTGCGCACACCGGCATTTTGATCATCCTCGCTGTGACGAACAACGCGTGGACGAGTCTTACGATCTCGGGTAATTACGTCCGGATGGACATGGAGAACGTTCTGCCCGTGACGAGCACACTTATGTTGGGCGAAGGCAATATGACTGTTGCAAGCGGAATCGATCTGAACGGCCACAACCAGACCATCGGGCAATTGACATCGTACACCAACAATACGATCCTCAACGTGTTCAGCGAGACACCGGCCACGCTGACGGTGAACCAGACCGTTTCCAGCACATTCAACGGCAACATCACGGGGCTCGTGAGCCTCGTGAAGATGGGCAGCGGCCAACTGACACTCACCCGTGCCAGCAGCACGTTCGGAAGCTACATTGTGAGCAACGGCACGCTGGCCGTGAGCGCCACCGGGGCGCTCGGGGAGAACAGCACGAACATCTGGGTCGCGGGAGGCACGCTGAGCCTCTCCAACTCCGCCGCTATCTCCGACCGCGCCACGCTGTCCATCGCGAACGGG
>JALHET010000321.1 GCA_022839525.1 Lentisphaerota bacterium | reverse complement strand
TCCAAAGCATAAGACTGCCGACAACCACCCATTTACGACGGGCAATGTCACCTAGATAACCGCCGATCGGCACCAGCACGGAGTAGACCCAGAGAAAGACCGATGCCACCAGCCCTGCTTTGACAGGGTCGAGATTCAATGTGGGGTCTTTGAGCAGGAGCGGGAGAACCACATTGTAGACTTGGCGGTCCGCCATGTTGAAGAGGAACGCGAACCACAGGAGAGCGATCAACTCCCATTTGTAGGGCAACCAGATTTTTTTCGTGTCGGTCATCGGAACTTCTTTCTTGGGGGCAGCACAGGATTTATAACTCTCAACGCTCAACGTTCGGCGTTGAGCGTTTTATGAGATTTTCCCGGGCTTGCCGGGCAGGGGAACCACGCCTTCCGCAGGCAACTCGATGTCCGCCGCGCCCTCGAAGTCGAGCGCGGAAGGTTTGAAGTTCATGTTGTAGAACTCCGACTCCTTGTTCGTCAGGATGTCGGACATGCGTACGGTTTGGCCGGTGTAGGCGGAGAGTCGGCCGATGATGGCGGAGGCCGTCGCGTAGGCGGTCGCCTCGCCCTCGTTAAGCGCCTTGCCGCTGATGACGCTATCCAACAGCGCCGAGTGCTCGTTGACGTAAGGGTTGCCCTCATTGCCAACCTCTTCGAAGGCCACCTCTTTCCCATCATAGCGGCTCACTTTACCGCCGCCCGAGATTTCCGCCTGCTCCGTTGAGAAGAGCTCGGCCACACGTCCGGCGCAGCCTGGAATCTGGCGGCAGAGGCTGTGGATATGCAGGCCGTCCCCGTAATCGAAGTCCACGCTGAAGAAGTCGTACTGGTTGCCGGTCTCACGGCGGATGCGCGCGCCGACGGCTATCGCGGTCCGGGGGTAGCGCCCGATGAACCAGTTGGCCACGTCGATGTTATGGACGTGCTGCTCGACGATATGGTCGCCCGACATCTGGGCCCAGTTCATCCAGTTGTTTGCCATGTACTGCGCGTTGGTGACGCCGGGTTTGCGGGGACGGACGCTGCCCCAGCCCCCACACCAATAGATCGTGCCGCCGCGGATCGTGCCGAGCTGGCCTTTCTGCAGGGCGATGGCCTGGCGCATGTAGGCGCCCTGGTGGCGGCGCTGTGTACCGGTCACCAGCGTCAGTTGTTTCGCTTTGGCGGCGGCGACGCTTTCCAGCACATGCCGGACGCCCTGCGGATCGACCGCGACCGGTTTTTCGGCGAAGGCGTGTTTGCCGGCCTTGACCGTGGCGTCGAGGTGTACAGGACGGAAGGCGGGCGGTGCGCCGAGGATCACGATCTCGATGCCGGGCACCTCCAGCATGTTCTTGTAACCGTCGCCGCCGCCGAAGGCGAATTTCTCGTCGCAGCCAAACTGTTTGCACCGCCGCTGTGCCTCTTCAAGGAAAAAGTCGTGGGCGGCCACCAGTTGAATGGAGTGGCCGATCTTTTTGGCGGCTTCGGCCATGTTGTTGAAGGCATCGGCAGCGCGGCGGCCCGAGCCGATCATCGCGACTCTAAAGGTGCGGGACGCCCCCTGCGCCCGGCTGACCGCGGGTGCGGCGGCCATCATGGCGGAGAATACGGAAACGCCTTTGATGAAGTCTCTGCGGTTTTGCATGGTTGGTACCTTTTTGTTGTGTCGGACGGGGCGGACAGACCCGACTCGTCCGACATAGTGATTAAGCTTGAGCCCACTGCTCGCGCATGAGCGCGGCGGCTTGTGCTAGAAGTTTTCTTTTCTGCTCGTCGGATGCGCCTTTCGGATAACCGGCCTCGATACTAATCGCGCCACGGTATCCGATCAGTTTCAATCCTTTAAAGCCGAGCACATAATTGTCAGCCTCACCATCGACACCCGGGATCTTGCGGGTCTTGCGCGAGGCGATATGAACGTGCTTGAGATAAGCGCCCGCTGAGATGAAAGCCCCCATGTCGTTGGTCTCTTCGAAGGTCATGTGCCAGAAATCGCCGAGCACGCCGATGGCGGGGCTGTTCGCGTCACGCGCAATAGCAGCGGCATCCGCCACGAGACGCAGGAACATGGTCTCGGCGCGGTTGAGCGGCTCTATGACCAGACAGACACCCAGTTTTTCCGCATGAGTGAGAATTTCCGGCAGGATCTCATTCAGGTAACGCTCGCGTAGTTCTGGGAAAGGCAGATCGGTTTGTTTGCGGGCTGGCACGTTGATAACGCCAACGGCGCCGAGCTTGGCCGCGCTCTCTACAATGTTCTTGGTGGTGTCGATCACGGCGCGGCGTTCAACCGGATCGGCCATTCCCGCATTGCCCCTCGCACCGATGCAGGTCACCGAGAATTGGAGTTTTCGCCCTTTGATGGCGGCCGCCATCTCGTCCGCGTTCTTGGCCAGCCATTCCCAGTTACCGCCGGTGATTTCCACCCGGTCGTATCCGCTGGCCTCAAGGAAATCGAAGCGCTCCCCAAACGTTTTTCCCGGCACCAACCCCTGCTGGCAGCCGATGTGCAGTTCCGCCGGCTGTGCCGGAACGGTGAGTTTGGGCATGCCGCCCGATGCCGCGCGTGCCGTTGCCGCGCCGCACAGCGCCGCGCCGCCGAGCCCGGCCGCGCCGATTTTGAAAAACCCCCTTCGGTTCAGTGTCATACGTCTCCTCGTTTTCAGTGTTTCACCGTTTCAAGATTCCGGCTACGCCGG
>JALHET010000029.1 GCA_022839525.1 Lentisphaerota bacterium | reverse complement strand
ACGTTCGCGGTCACGCGGCGCAGGGGGACGGGATAGAGCTTCTTGGAGCGGGCGAGGGCGGGCTCGACGAGTTCGTCGCCGACGATGCTCGCGTCCCGGTTCTCCGGCAGGCGCCTGACGCGTTTGAACTTCATGTTCGTTTTCTGCCTGACCACGAAGAAGATGCCGCGGGCTCGCAGGCCGTCGAGGAAGGAGAAGTCCGTGTAGGCGCGGTCGGCGAGGCACACGTCGCCCGCCTTCAGCCCGGCGCAGAGCGTCTTCGCCCGGGTGGAGTCGTGGTGGCCCGCGTCCTCCACGACGGCGAAGGCGGGCAGGCGGCTGCCCGCGTCGAGGTTCATGTGCAGCTTTGCCGCCGCCTTCTTCCTGCGGTGCCGCGCCCAGTCGATGCAGTTCAGGCACAGCCTGATCGTGCTGGAGTCTATGGCGAAGATCCCGCGCTTCATCCGCGCTAAGAAGCCCTTATGCCTTTTGTACTGCCCGAACCCCGGACAGACGGAGACCAGATGCTCGAAGACTTCCCAGTACAGCCGCTCGGCCATGGCCGCGTCGCGGTGCCGGTTCGCGTTGGAAAACGTGTTGCGTTTCGGCGGCTGCGCACCCCGGATGTTGCGCCACTCGCCCTCGTGGACGCGCGCCGCGTCCACGATCCCGTTGAGGCTGTCGCAGCCCGCGAGCTGCCCGTACAGCAGCGCGACCACGTGGCTCACCGCCGACCACTTGCGGATGTCAAGCTTGTGCTCGTCGGCGAGCCGCTGGATCATCCCGGGAGGAATCCATTGGACGAGCTGCCGCAGCACGGTGTACACTGTCTTAGTCGGTTTCGGGGGCGTGAACCCAAGCGATTGGGGGATCAGTTTTTTCATGCGCCTGTAGGCTACAGGCAATCGCCTCCGAAGCCGACACTTTTTTGAGAAAATTCAGGGGTTGACTGTTTTCGCCCCCCCCCGTATAATAGGTGCCAATCATAGGAAACGGTGTGTATCCGGTCTACCCTATGGGATGGTAGTGTTTTCGATCGGCGATCAGGGAAACGGATCAAGCTGGGGCATCTTCAACATGAGCGGCGGGAGTCTCGAGAACCAGTACATGATCTGGATCGGCAATTCCGGCGGTGCCCGGGCGGTGGTGAACATGAGCGGCGGCAGGTGGCTCTCCAAGGAGAATTTCGAGCTGGCTCACGCGAGTAAAACCACCGCGTGGCTCAACATGACCGGCGGAGAGATCGTGCTGCCGGGTGCGAGTAAGTATTTCTATATCGCCAACAACGTCAAGAACGGACATAACACCACCGGCATGCTTTCG
The DNA here is from genome assembly GCA_022839525.1 of Lentisphaerota bacterium. Next base: position 12,045 of record JALHET010000029.1, on the reverse strand, counting down.
GTGACGGGCGGCCGGATCGCGGTGACGAATACGGGCAGCATGCTGATTATCGGGAACGCGTCGAACTGTCTGGGACAGTGTACGCTGGGGGGCACGGGCGAGGTTGTCGCGGCGAGTGTTAGCGTTGGCCACTATCCCACAAGCCGCGGCGAGTGTCTCGTGACCGGCGGCACGATGACGGTCTCCTCAGATCTGGTGGTTGGCAACGCGGCCGCGGCTGACGGGCGGTTGCGGATCGGCGGCGGGGAGGTGACGGGGCTGAACAAAATCACGGTCGGCAGCGCGGCGCTGGGCACGGGAACCGTCGAGGTGACAGGCGGTTCGCTGGTGGTCAACACCGCCTTGTCGGTGGGCTCTCCGGCATTGTCGGCCGGCACGCTGATCCAAACGGGCGGATGCTCGGTCGTTAAGGGGGAGACCTATGTGGGCGCTTCCGGATCGGGGTTGCTGGAGGTCTCCGGCGGCGAGCTGCATCTCTCCAACACGGTTTATGTCGGGAATTCGGCCAAGGGTGTCGGCACGTTCAGGCAGACCGGCGGGACGTTTGTGAAGGGGGAGAATTCTCACACCTATGTCGGCTTTTCCGGAACCGGAACCCTTGAGGTCGCCGGCGGCACGGCGAATTTCCCAGGAACTTATTATTTGTCCTGCGGCCATCATGCTGGCTCTATGGGTACGCTCATTTCCTCGGGCGGGAAGACCGATGTCGCCGGATATACGGACATCGGCAGGGCGGGCCGCGGAGTCTTCGAAATGAAGGGCGGCGAGTGGACAACCAAATATCTCCGGATGAATTCCGGCGCACCCACGAACCCTCCGCCGCCTCAGTCCGAGATCCGCATCACGGGCGGGCGCCTGGTGGTTACCGATGCCATGTACGTTCCCGACACGACCTCGATCACCGGCCGGATGACCCTGGCCGGCGGCGTGTACGCCGTGAAAGCGTTTCGTCAGCACTGGGGCAAACTGCATGTCGTGTTCGACGGCGGCACGATCGAGGTCATGGCAAACGACGCGCTGTTCATCCGCGAACTGGACGGGTATGCGCTGACCGGGAACGGTTTGGTGGTGGACACGGCCGGGTATACGGCCGGCACGGCGCTGCCGCTGCCGGACGCGGAGGGCGAGCACGGCCGGTTTGTCAAGAAGGGTGCGGGCACGTTTACGCTGAGTGCCTCCAACACGTTCACCGGGCCGGTGGTTGTCGAGGCCGGCGAACTGGCGCTCGGTTCCGCCGGGCTGGTCACGCTGGAGGGCGGGTGCGAGGTGGACGGCGGCGCGCTGCTCAACCTCTCCGCGCGGTCGCTGGACTTCACGCTGCCATCCGGCACGGTTTCGCGTGTGGACGGCGAGTTGCGCCTGGCCTCCGGCAAGACGCTGGCCGTGGCCAACGGCGCGGCGCTTGGCGGCACCGGCACGGTCGGCCGCGTGACCTTCGCCTCAGGGGCGACGCTGGCGCGTCGCGCGTCTGATGGCTCTGACCTGCTGCGCGTGACGGAATGCGTGATTCCCGAGGGTGCGGCGATCGCGCTGACCGGATACACGGTTGAAGAGTTGTGGCAGGGCATCACGGTGCTTTCCGGGACAACGTTGAATGTCTCCCAGGGATGCACGGTGAATGTGCTGCTGAACGGCGAAAAGCAACCGTCGGTCGCGTTGCGGGTCTCCGGCGGGACGCTCACCGCGCAGCGGGTCAACCCCGGGACGATGGTCACCCTGCATTAACGCGCATCCAGAGGGAACACCAGGCGCATCCGCGGCATGGCACCCCATGCCGGCTTCCACGGGTTTCCGTTGACCTTAATCTCATGATAGACAGGCGTGTCGAAATATGAGACTATATTTATTCATTAATTGGCGCAAGAGCCCCACCCGCCGCTTTCCGGTGCGTCGTGTGCCATATGCGAATGGCTCTACCGACGGTTTTTACGAGTTCTGAGGATTGACGCCGGGAGCCTGCGAGTTGCACTTTGTCTGTTGCGCCAACACCCCGACCCCCATCCCAACGGAGGGCGACTCCGCCACCGACCCCGAGCGCAACCGTGCGGCGACGGTTCAGGCGGACACAGCCATCGCGACCTACCAGCTCTATTCAGGACATGGCATCGACGGCGACATCGCGAACCGGTCAATGCGGGATTCGCTGGAGACACCCCCACGGCCTCGGTGATCCTGATCCAGGCGTACGGCACGCCCAAAGGCGGGGTGCTGGTCGAGTTAGAGAGTCTGGACGAGGCCGGCTCCAACGACATGATACTCTTCCTCTGTATCCGCGGCGTCTGGAAGGAAATCGGCCGGTTGCCGTCAACCGGTTACGGCAACCACATCTACCGTTTTCCGGTTGCAGAGTTACATGTCGGAGATATCTGTAGTCTTCGCGTGCGGGATGACGAGGGCTTCTACCACACGGTTCACAACCTGCCGGTCCGCTTGTTTCAGGTGGAGGCCGTACTCATGACGAAGGAGGGGATGTGGCTTGAATGGAACTCCTCGCCGGGTCTGACGTATGACATCGCCGATGCGAACGGCTCGGCGAGACGTGGCGGGTGGTGCGGCAGGTTGAGGCCGAGTCGCGCCAGACGTGCATCAGCTCTTGAAGCGCTGGCCGGAGATATCGACGCATCGCTGGGCGAGGCGGAGAGGAAAAGCTATTCGAGCGCTTTCTGAAGCGCCATGATCTGTTCGGCAACCGCCCAGCGCCATGCGTCGAAGGCCTCGGCGGACCAGAGACCTTCGTTCTTGTATTTCGGCTGAACGTTGATCGCGGCGTTGAGCTGGGCGAGAACGGCGCGGGCTTTTCCGGCAGCCTCTTTCTGTCCGGCCTCCTCGGCGCGGGCGATGGTGTTTTCCAGCGTGAACAGGTAGCGGTGGTCGTCGATGCCCTCGCGGTACGCTTCCCACAGGGCAACGGGGATGGGTGTGCCGTCGTCGCCGGTCCGGTTGAAGAAGTCCGACGTGGAGGCGTCGAGGTAGTTCCAGGAATCCCCGCCGGTCGACTGATAAATCCAGGGGATCAGGCACCGGTACCCCGACTGCCAGAAACCGAACCCATAGGTCATGCGGGCGCCGACAGTGGGTGTGTGGTCGTTTTCGCCGGAGATGTGGTTGGGGTAGCACCAGTATTCCACGCCGCGGGCCTTCATGTCGGCCAGGACCGCCTCGCGCCCGAGCGAGAAGGGCTGGCAGCACCAGACGTCGACATACGGGCGGAGCGGGGCGAACTGCTCGTGTTCGGGATCGGCGGTGATATAGGTGCGCACCTTCGGGACTTTCTTGATGGCGGCCATGACGCGCGTCATGAAGGCCACCGACTCCGGTTTGGTGGAGGGTTCGTCCACGGGGTAGTAGAGCAGCTCAGGCCACTGGCGGCGCCGGGCCTCGTTCTCGATGGTCTGGACCATGGCCGTCAGTTCCTCAAAGAAGGCGTCGGGCGGCATCTTAATCTGGCTGAGATGGGAGCCCATGCTGGCCTGCATGTGTTTGGCGTAGAGCGCGCCGGACGGGAACGAGCAGACGAGGGGCTTGTCGAACCCGACGCTGCGGGCGAGGTCGATGTCGCGCTGGAGCGCGTCGAATTGGAAGCGCCACCGCCCGTTCCGCAACCCGCCGCGCAAGCCCAGCACAACCGTGTTCTGGCCGTGCTCGCGCATGTCGATGTGTTCGGACTCGGCTTTACGCTGCCACCAGGCGCGCGAAAACTCGTCGGGCGCGCGGTCGATGTTGCGGAGCGGGTGGTGGTAGTACTGCCCGTAAATCAGCGACGGGTCTTTCTGCAAGGTGATCGGCAGGACGCGGAGGGTGAGCGGCACGTTGAGCGTGACGCCGTCGGCGGTGACCACGGCGTTGCCCGAGTAGAGCCCCTCGGGCTGGCTGAGGCCGACGCGCACCGTTAGCCAGAGCCTCAGGTTTTCTCCTCTCGCGAGCGGTTGCGGCCGCCACGGCATCAGCACGTCCGGCGCACGGTAGAAGATGTTGAAGGTGCTGTAGTTGGGGCGCACGTTCATGTAGCGGACAAAGCGCACGTCGATGGATTCCGCAGGGATGGTGGCGCGCCGGGTTCCGGCGGTGTTGACGAGCCCGCCGCTGACCTGGACGTGGACGTTGGAGAAGGCGGCGAGCGGGTAGAGCGTAAAGGTGAGCGGCTCATACTCGCCCTCTGTGGCAAAGGCGCGGACGGGCGCGTCGAGTTCGTGCTGACGGGGGAAGTGGTCCGGCCAGACCGGTTCGGCCCAGGGCCGCGCGTAGACGGCCAGCCCGTCCCGCTTCTGTTTTTCGGTCCACTGCGGTTCGGGCGTGGCGTTGGGGCGTGGCATATGTTTCCACTTTGCCAGCTCGTCCGGCGGGAGCATGAAGCACTCGGTGAGGAGCGGCGCGATCACGGTTTTCTGTGCCGCTTCCCATTCTGCGGCGGGCACGGCGACCAGCGCGTTGACCAGCCAGCGATTGCGCGTGGTGAAGGCGATGGACAGCCCCTCCGCGCCGGTGGCCGCGCTGAGGGTCAGCGCCCGCAATTCGTAGCCGCCGGCAAAGGTGGCGCTTGCGGAGGTGCCGTCGGCGGTTGTCGCGCAGACATCCCAGACGGCTTCCGCGGGGCCGCCGGCGCAGCCGCACAGGAGCAGGAGCTTGTACGCGCCCGGCGGGACATCGAGCGTCAGGGTGTCGGGATGGCCGGCGGACACATGGTCGCAGGTGAGTTCGTTCAGGAAAACAGTGGGCGGTTTTTTCCGGCCGGAGTATGTGTCCAGAGTCCACTCGCGCCTGATGGCGCCTGCGTCCGCGCGGCGCCGGACGCCCGGACTCCATGTTGCGCGGTCGCCGCCGGACTCCGTGACGCGGAACGCGCCTTTGCGCAGCGGCGAGTCTTTGGTGCCGAAATCGAAAACATAGGTTTCGGCCTGCGCGGTGAGTGAGAGGAGAATGAGGACGGTCGGCAAAAATGAGTGAGTTTTCATAATCAATTGCGGACGGGAACGCCCGCGCTCCTGTAGGGTGAAGAGAGAAGGGTGACGGTGATTTCTTTGCGCAGCTCCGGCGTGTCGGGCCAAACGGCGAGGGTGTACGCGCCTGGCTCGGGTTCCGCGCCTGTCAGCGGGAGGTAGAGCGTCTGGCATCCGCGGGACACGGGCACGGTTTTCGCGAGCACGGTGCGGTCGCCCTTCCTGAGCCGGATCGGGATTCCCGCCGCCACTTTTTCGGCAGGGCCTTCAACGAGCATTTCGACGGGCAGCACGCGGCTGTCGCAAAAGAGCGCGGGACAGGAGGCTTTGAGCTGGGTCACTTGGGCGGCGGTGGCGCGTGCGAGACGGAAGCCTCCGAGGTGGAAGTCGATCACGTCCTTGTCGCAGTAGTCCGCCTCACTGATGTTGAAGCCGAGGCGTGCGATGCCGCCGGTCATGCCGAGATCGGAGAGGTTCATCGTGAAGGCCTTCGAGGCGCCGATCGTGGCAAGGTCGAGCGTGACACTTTTCTTTTGGCCGCAGGCCCCGTGGACTTGGAGACTCAGCGGGTGCTTCGGCAAGCTGGCGCGCTTGGTTTCAGTGAAAAGCTGAAACTCGAAACGGTCGTATTCCAGCCACTCTTGTTCGTCGGGTTTGAGCGTCAGGTACATGCGCGGCCACCCGATGGGGTAGTTCTTTTCGCCGGTGCTGAAATCCACCGGAATGTGCATGCGGACGCAGGGATGTCCATCGGCGCTGCGGGAGGAGACGGAGGTTTCGCATTCTGCCGGAGACCACCGTTTCGGGTCGGCCAGGCTGTCGAGGTAACGGTATTCGGTGACCGCGTGCGGCTGCAGGTGCGGCCCGGCGTGTTTGGGCGGGGCGGGCGGTTGCGCGGGCGTGCCCAGCGCCAGAAGGGCAACGGGCAGGACGGATGCGACTGAAGCGGGAATACGGATCATGTGTGTAGTCCTATTCGCGAAGTCATGGTGGGCTGGGCTCTGTCCCGGCCAGACAGGACAGGGTTTTTCAGCTCAACCCCATTCAATGTTAAAATACCACATCCGGGTAACGGTGTCACCTGGCGTTACGTAATCGGTTGGGCGAATGATTATTCCTCCTTACGGGAATCGGCGTCGGTTTCCCGCGTGAATTTCGGGTTTGCGCCGGCGATGACGAGGGTGACTTCGCCTTTCACAGGTTTACCGTCGAACTGCGGGATGAGTTCGGAGAGAAACCCGCGCGCGACGCGCTCGTGGACTTTGGTCAGTTCGATACAGACAGCGGCTTCGCGGTCGCCCAGCACTTCATGCGCTGCCTTGAGCGCGGCACCCACGCGAAACGGCGACTCGAAACAGATGAGCGTGTGCGGCAGCGTTTTCTCCTCTTCGAAGAAGCGGCGCAACGCGCCGGGCTTGCGCGGCGGGAATCCCTTGAAGGTGTAGCTTGATGTGGAGAGCCCGGATGAGAGCAGCGCGATATCCACCGCTGAGGCGCCGGGGATGATGTCGAAAGCGACATTCTCTTTGACGGCACGGCGTATGAGGCGGTAGCCGGGATCGCTGATGCCGGGGTATCCGCCGTCCGAGCAGAGCGCGACAGTGCGCCCCGCTTGCAGTGCCCGGATGACGGCGTCTCCGGCGTAGTGCTCGTTGCCTTGCCGGTAGGAGATCATTTCGGGGCGCGGAATATTGAAGGCGCTGAGCAGACCCCAGGTGCGGCGCGTGTCTTCGCACGCGATGAGGTCGGCGGTTTTGAGCGCGTCCAAGGCACGCGGACTCAGATCCGCGAGGTTGCCGATGGGAGTCGCCACAACGTGCAGCATTTTTGGAGTTCCTCGGTGATGGCCTGTTTGAGCAGGTCGAGCCCGTAGCCGGTCTTGGCCGAGACCGGGATCGCCTGCGGGTGTTTTTCTGTGAGGTGGAGGACGGCGTTGTCGGCGTTCCCGTGGTCGCATTTGTTCAGGACGAGCAGGAAAGGTACGTGATGGGCACCGATTTCGGCGAGAGTGGCGGTACAGACCGCGATGTGGTCGTCCACGCGTGGATAGGTGGCGTCGACCACGATGAGCAGCAGGTCGGCCTGTACGGCGATATGGAGGGTGGATTGGAACGAGGCGACGAGGTTGTGCGGCAGGTTGCGGATGAACCCCACGGTGTCTGTCAGCAGGATTTGCCGCGACGGGGTCAGCCAGACTTTGCGCGTTTTCGTGTCGAGTGTGGCGAAGAGGCGGTCATCCACATACGCGTTCGCGTCGGAGAGTGTGTTGAGCAGGGTTGATTTGCCGGCGTTCGTGTACCCGACAAGGGACACCACAGGCCATATGCGTTTGGCTTTACCTTGGGAAGTCCGACGGGCTTGGATTTCGGCCAGTTTCCTTTTCAGCTCGGCGATCCGGCGGCGCAAAGGCTCGTTGCGGAGTTGGAGGTGGCTCTCGCCGGGGCCGCGCACGTAGGCGCCGCCGCCGCCGCCGGCAAAGCGTTGTTGCGATTCGGTGACCGGGATGCGCGAGAGCAGGAACTGGGTCTTGGCCAACTCGACTTGCACGTGCGCTTCGGATGAGCGGGCGCGGCGCGCGAAAATTTCGAGGATGAGCTCGGTCCGGTCCATGATGCGCACGCCCAGCGCCTTCGCGAGATTATAGGATTGGATCGCGCTGAGCGTGTTATCGAAGATAACGGTGTTCGCGGAGGTTTCGGAGGCGAGGGACTTGAGGTCTTCGACCTTCCCTTTTCCGAACAGGGTTCCGCCGTCCGGTTTTTCGCGGTTCTGCGTGATCTGTCCGGCGACCTCTAGCCCTGCGGTATCGGCAAGCCGCCCCAATTCGAGCAAGGAATCAGCCGCTTCGAGCGGATCCATCCGAGAGCGGATCACTTGTGCGAGGATGGCACGCTCGACGTGTTGTGTGTTGTGGAGGCGCATGCTAACAGGGAGTTACCACTGTGCCAGCACGGCATTGACGATGGCGCGGGCCAATTCTTTCGCGATGCGGGGGTAGGCGTCCTGCATACCGGTCAGCATGTCGCCGTGCGTGAGGAATGTCGTGTTGGCCTTGACGGGCATGGCGTCGATAAGCAGCTTGCCGGTGCCGCGCTCGACGAGGGTGATTTCGGCCACCAGCGTATAGCGGTACTCCGACGTGCGTGAACCGTAGTTGCGGTCGTAATTGAGCGATTGCGTTTCGGTTTTGACAAGCTTGCCGAGAAGCTTCAGAGACGCGTGGTTTAACGGGCGGATCTTGAAGGTGCCCTCGCGCTGGAATTCGCGCAGGACGCATTGTGTGACGACAGCGTCGATTTCAGGGTACCCCGACGCGTTCTCGAAGACCGGCACGGCGATGGTGCGCAGTTCTTCCGGGACGGCGGAAGTGAATGTATAGGTGGAGCAGCCTGCCGCGGTGAGCAGGGCGGTCACGAGGAACAGGGGCATGAGGCGGGACATATGCATGGGATGGTCTCCTTTATTTGGCGGGGGCAGCGGCTTTTTCGAGTTCGGCGAGTCGGTCGCGGACCTGCGGTGCGTATTTCGAATCGGCAAATTCGGTGAGGAAACGGCGGTAGGCGGCCTTGGCCGCTTCGACATTCCGCTGTTTGGTGTCATAGAAAACCGCTTGCTGATAATTCTGTTCAATCAGCAAGCCGGTCAATTCGTTGAGCCAAACGGTCATCTGCTCTTTCTGGGGGTGTTTGGGGAGCCGTGCGAGCACAGCTTTGGAAAACGCGATGGCTTCGCGGCAACGCGGCTCGTTGTAGCGGTGCTTGACCGCGAGTTCGTACCGGCATTGGGCGGTGAGGAAAGCCGCGGAGACCGCTTGGGGTGTGGTGGGGAAACGGTTAAGGATGCCATCGTAGACCGAGATGGCCTCTTGAAGCTCCCCTTGGGAGACGCGGATGCTGCCGATGATGAGCATCACCTCCGGCGCGATGGCCGAGCGCGGCGCGTTACGGACGATCTGCTCGAAACGTTCGCGGATGGTGTCGGTGCCGCTCAGGAGCCAGCCGAACATGCTGCGGTTGTTGTGAAGCAGGTGATTCGCGATGCGGAACTGTCGGTCGAGCACCTCGTTGTACGGGCAATGGCCGGCGAAATAGGTGAGGAGGTACTGGTATTCGTCGAACGCCTTCTCGAACTTCTGCAAACGTTCATACAGGTTGGCCAGGGCGAACTGGGCTTCGGCGGCCTGCGGCGCGGTGGGCCATTCGCGGATGAGCGCCTCGTAGGCTTTCCGGGCCGCTTTGTCGCGCCCGAGTGCCTCCAGTTTCGCGCAGTATTCGAGCTGCGCGGCTGGGGTCTTCTCACGGACCGAAAACCAGAACGACTTTTCCTTTTGCGCGATCCGCGCATCCGGGTCGACCGCCTCGAACCCCTCGAACGTGTCGGTCGCGTAACCCCGGTTAAAACCCGTGCGCCCGGTTTGCGCATAACCCGTGAGAAAGGCGGCAACAATCAAAAGTGCCGCAAGACCCGTTTTATTGCTTTGCGTCATTATCTGCTGTCCCGATCCGTATCCGTAACCGACTTCCGGTTAAAAACTCCCGATCAATCAACTGAGCTTGATTCCCGCTCTCCACACGATTAAAGTATAACCCTGTTTTAAGCGGGCAACGGAAGTGCCGTTGCCAAGCTGTGGTCTGTTTGCAAGATGTGTTGAGAGTACCAAACCCTGGGGAACTGTAGAAGCATGAAAAAAGTTCTGATTCCAACCAAGCTGGATTCCGTGGCGGCAGAGCTTCTGAAGGCGCATGGAGGTTATGCGGTCGTGCAAGACGTCAAGACGCCTTTGGAGGAACAGGTCAAGGCTCATCCGGACACCTATGCGCTGATCGTGCGGAGCGAGAAGGTGCCTGCCGGCATCATCGACGCGCTGCCTCAGCTTAAGGTGATCGTGCGTGCCGGCGCGGGATATGACACGATCGACATCAAGCACGCCCGCAAAAAAGGCGTGGATGTGATGAACACGCCTGGCGCGAACGCCAACGGCGTCGCCGAAGAGGTCATCGCCATGATGCTGGCCGACGCGCGCCACATTGTGCAGGCCGACACCACCACCCGCGCCGGCGGCTGGGAGAAGAAGAACTACATGGGCCGCGAGATATCCGGCAAGACCGTGGGCATCGTCGGCCTCGGCAATATCGGCCGTCTGGTCGCCAAACGCCTCAGGGGCTTTGAGTGCCGTATCCTTGGCTACGATCCACTGGTCAACCGCGACCGCCTGCGCGATTTTGGCATTGAGTCCGCTACGCTGGAGGAGATTTTCAGCCAGAGCGATTACGTCACGCTCCATGTCCCGGGTGGCGACAGCACGCGCGGGCTGGTTAGCGCCAAGTTGCTCGGGCTGATGAAGAAAGGTGCGACGATCATCAACTGCGCGCGTTTTGGCATCGTCGACGAGGATGCGTTGCGCGCGGTCAAGGCCGAGAAGGGGCTGCGCTATCTGAACGACGTTTACCCCAAGGATGAGGCCGGCCCCAAGAGTATGGCCGACATCGCCGACCTGATGTTGCCGCATCTTGGTGCCAACACCCAGGAAGCCAACTTCGTGGCGGCGAAGCGTGCGGCGCAGGAGTTGATCGACCTCGACGAAAAGGCCGACATGAGCTGCATCGTCAACCGCGATATTCCCGAGGGGCTTGAGCGCGCCTACTGCGAACTGGCCTTCAACCTCGCCAGCCTCGTGCGGCAGATGTCCGGCACTCAGGCGCCGATCAAGATGATCGAGACCAGCTTCTACGGCGATCTTGCGCCCTTCGGCAAATGGCTGACCGTCTCGATCCTCGCCGGCATCTGGAGCGAGTTTGACCGTTACAACGACTACAAAGCCGCAGTCAAATTCCTCAAAGACATGGGCATTGAGCTGATTGATCGCGAAGCCGATCCCGAAAAGGGCTACGGCAACGCCATCACGATTGATCTCAAAGTAGAAAGGGCCGGCAAGAGCCTTAAGAGTTTCAGCGTGCGCGGCACGGTCACCGAAGGCGTGCAGACGGTTTCGCGCATCGACGAATTCGACCGCCTCTACTTCGAGCCGAGCGGCGCCACCCTCTTCTGCCTGTACGACGACCGGCCGGGCGTGATCGCTGCGATCAGCCGCAAACTGGCCGATGCGCACATCAACATCGAGGACATGCGCAACCCGCACAATGCCAAGACCCACCGTTCGCTGGCGATCATCAAACTCAACCAGCCGGTCTCGCAGGATATGCTCGAAGCCATCAAGACCGAAATCAACGCCCACTACGTCCTCTGCACGGTGGTGTGATCTGCCGCTATGACCGCCTCTGCCGCTTCCGTTCCCTGTATCACCGCTACGTTGCCGCCCGAGGCGGCGGACGCGCTGTTTGAGATCATCGGCGGCGATGGCTTCTCGCCGACCTCCTGGCACGACGTAGAGAGCGGTGTCTGCCGCGTCTCGCTCTTTCCAGATGAACCGGATGGTGTGGCGCACACGCAGGCCGCGCTGCTCGCCGCCGCCGCATTGCTCGGCGTGACGGTCGAGCCGACGGTCACGGCCGTCGCGCAGACCGATTGGGCCGAGAGTTGGAAACGCTTTTTCCACGTTGAGAAGGTTTCCCCTCGTGTAGTGGTGCGCCCTTCGTGGGAACCGTACACGGCGCAGCCCGGCGAGTGCGTGATCACGCTTGATCCCGGCTTGAGCTTCGGCACCGGCAAACACGCCACCACGCAGGCCTGTCTCCGCTTCTTGGATCAGTTGGCGGAGGAGGACATTCAGCGCTCCGTGCTCGATATGGGGTGCGGCTCTGGCATTTTGGCGATCGGCGCGAAGCTGCTGGGATTCACGGATGTGCGCGGCTTCGACAATGATCCGGATTGCATCAGCGTTTCGAACGAGAATGCGGCAATCAACGGAGTGTCGATCCCGTTTACGGTGGATGACCTTTCACACGTGCACAGTCCAGCCGCTGTGGTGGTGGCCAATATTCTCGCGCCTGTTTTGATCGAGTCCGCTGTTAATGTGGCGGGGTCGTTGGCCGTGTCCCCGTCTGCGCGTCTGGTGTTGTCAGGCGTTCTTGACACGCAGTATGACGCGATGCGCGCCGCTTACGAGGCGCAGGGACTAGTTGAGGTTGACAGCCTGCTGTTCGGCGAG
>JALHET010000320.1 GCA_022839525.1 Lentisphaerota bacterium | reverse complement strand
ACGACTTTGGAAAAGGACGAGGGAACAGGAGTGAAAACAATGAAGGCAACGTCACCGAAACTTCTCATCTTTGCGCTTGCGGTGGCCGCGCAGGCGGCACCCCCGTCAACCGGCCTGAAAAACGCCGCGCTGGAGGCGTTGAACGGGGTACAGGAAATCGTGTTCTGTACGCGGCCGCTCTGCCAGTGCCACCTGATGTACGCCACTTTCGGCGAGTATGCCGACGAATGGACCAAAGAGGTCTACCCCAAGGTCGGTTCAGCAATCAAAAAGCTCAACCTGAAAACCGGCGAGGTGACGACACTCCTTGATGACCCGAACGGCAACATCCGTGATGTAAGCGTGAGCTACGATGGTAGCAAAGTGCTCTTCGCATGGCGGCATGTACCGCCGGAGGCCCGAACGCATGAAGCACGCATCGCGCATGTCTACCATCTCTTTGAGATGCGCGCCGACGGCACGGAGATCCGCCAGATCACAGACGGACCGGACGACGACTTCGACGCCTGCTACCTGCCGGACGGCGGCATCCTCTTCGGAAGCGGCCGCTGTCGGCGGTTTGTTCCCTGCAACCGCGTGCGCACGTCCAACCTCTACCGCTGTGATGCGGATGGAAAAAACGTGCTGCCGCTCTCCTCGAATGTGTTGCTCGAAGACCGCCCCGCCGTGTTGCCGGATGGACGTGTCATTTACACGCGGTGGGACTATGTGGACCGCGCGACCGAAACCTTCCGTGACCTGTGGGTGATGAATCCGGACGGCACCGGTCAGCAGCTTCTTTGGGGCGGTTCGGATGAGGGGCGCGCCTACCAGCGTTTCCACGCCAAGTGCGACGCGCTGCCGGTGCCGGGAACGCGACAGGTCGTGTGTACCTTCTCGCCCGCATTCGGCTATCGCGAGAACGCCGGGCACCTCTACCTCGTGGATCTCGACAAGGGACCGGATGACGACGCAGCGGCACAGCGGATCGGACCGGATGTCGCGAAGGAGCTTGGATGGAGCATCGGCAACGGCGGGCCGCTCTGCATGAAGGGATTCCGCGACCCCTATCCGCTTTCCGGCGACTGCTTTCTTGTGGCACGCGGCTACGACCTGCAGCTTGTGGACCGGCAGGGCACATGCGAGACCGTCTGGACCGATAAGGTGATGGTGCACGATCCGCGGCCGCTCAAGCCGCGCCCGCGCGAGCCGGTTCTGGCGAGCAAACTCAACCTCTCAAAGGAAACAGGCGTGTTCACACTCGCGGATGTCTACCAGAGCCGCAACATGAAAGGAATCCCGCGTGGAAAGATTAAGAAACTGCTGATCATGGAGGACCTGCCGAAAAGCGCGAGCCGCCACGGACCGCGCGGCGCACACGGGGGACACATTTCGCTGCACCGCATCATCGGAGAGGTGCCGGTTGAGGCGGACGGCAGCGCCTGCTTCGAGGCACCCGCGTTGCGTGCGTTGATGTTTGCCGCCCTCGATGAAAAGGGGATCGCCGTCAAACGCATGCAGAACTTCACGCAGGTGATGCCGGGAGAGGTCCAGGGCTGCGTAGGCTGCCACGAGAAGCGCACCGAAAATTCCAACCACGAGGTGTTGAATCGTCCGGGGACGTTGCTCGCAACCATGCGCGCGCCATCCAGACCGCGCAAGCCGGAGGGCGTGCCCGACGTGTTTGTGTACCGCCGCGACATCCAGCCGATCCTCGACCGCCACTGCGCCTCGTGCCACTCTACCGAAAAAGCGACGGCCCGCGTGATCCTCTCCGCCGACCTCTCTGAATGGCGTTCGCTCAGCTATGACATGCTCTATGCGTTCGACCAAATCAGCCGTGCGACAAGTTGGAAAGAAAACGGCAATAACGGCAGCTACGAATTCGGTACGGGGGCCTCGCCGCTCATGAACAAGCTCGATGGCTCGCATCACGGCGTAAAGGTGACGGTGCAGGAGTGGGACATGATGCGTCTGTGGGTTGAATCGAGCGCGCACTACACAGGCACGTACGCCACGCACAACCACTTCGAGAGCCAGATCGGCGCGCGGCGGAACAAGCAGCTCATTGAAAACGGAAACGTGGGCGGCGACTGGTGGTTCACCTCCTTCGATAAGCCGCGGCTGGCCGAACCGCTGGAGGAGATCGCGAAGCGGAAGTGCTACACCTGCCACGGGAACATGTACAAGCTCGGACGCCTACGCCGCGAACAGCGGGACTGTAACAGGTGGACGAACGGTTGTCCCCCGGACTGGCTCAACAGCCCGAACTACTCCTACACGCTTTTCAACATGACGCACCCCGAGAAGTCTCCGTTCCTCGCGGCGGCGATGCCGCGCGAGTTGGGCGGTTACGGGTGGTGTACGAACGCGCTCGGTAAAACCGCGCACGCCTTCACGGGCAAAGACGATCCCGACTATGTGGCCGTACTGAAGTTGATCGCCGAGGCCGACGCGCGCCAGCGCGAGTTAGGCCGTCTGGAGTATCCCGGCTACCGTCCGAAGCCCTACTACGTGTACTGGATGAAACGCTTCGGCATCTTGCCGCCCGAGACGGATCTCAACACAGGCCCCATCGACTATTTCAAGGCCGACGAGGAGTATTGGCAGTCGCTCTGGTGGAAACCGGCATCAAACTGAAAACCCGCCACCAACCACTTTTCCGCGCAACGCGCGGGTTTAGGATTTGGGATTTGGGATTTTT
>JALHET010000319.1:1270-3961 GCA_022839525.1 Lentisphaerota bacterium | reverse complement strand
GCGTGATGCGCAGGCGGTGCGGATCCGCAAACTCTTTGAGAATCCGGTCTACAGTGAACGCGATTTGACCTCGCAGTTTATTCAAGCAATCGTCACCTTGGCATTGGGAATATTGGCGTTTGCCTCCCTTGCAAGAAAGGCCGGCAAGCGGTTTGTCGCGGATGAACAGGCGTTGAGCGGAAGCGGGTTTTGCGGTGCGGTGATCGCGTACGGCGACATTGTCCGCATCGACTGGTCAAAGTGGGACGAGAAAGGGATTGTGACGCTCGCGCTCAAGTCCGGAAAGTCTCACAGGCTGGACGCTTGGCACTATGCGGGCATGACGGGTGTGGTTGCTGAAATCCGGAAGCGGCGCCCGGATCTCGCCCTCAAGGCTGAAGAAAAGAGTTAACCGCCCGCCTGTCCATCGCTTGGCATGGGCGATCCTGTCATGCGAAACGGTTGGGCTAAAAACAAAAGGGCGGCCCGTAAGGCCGCCCTTTTGTTGGCGCGTCATAAAACCATGCGGTCACGCATAGGTGATCTCGCGCTTGACAGGATCGTAGAACGTCTTGCGTCCCGTCTCGTAGGATTTCATGGCCATGATGACGGCCACCGCATGTTGGTATCCGGCGTCAATGGAGGCGTTGGGCGTTTGGCCGCTGCGCATGCACTGGAGCCAGTTGAGGTAGTGATCCGGATGTTCGGTGGGGGTGACTTCCTTTTTGCCGCGTATGGAGCCGTCGCGCCGGGGGGCGCCTTCACAGTCATAGGTCGGCTTATTCCAGTTGGTGAAGTCGAGCGCGCCCTTTTCGCCGTAGAGTTTCCGGATACACCCTGAGCCGTTGGCGAGGTTGTTGGAGGAACTGACAACAAAATCTCCCGGGTAGATCCAGGTGGCCTGGATGCTAGTGGGATTGGTGAAGTTGTGTTCGTCCTTCCAGGTCGGGCTGATCGTGCCAAGGCAGACGCAGGAGGTGGGGAAGGTCGCGCCTGTGATGAAGTGGACCAGATCGATGTAGTGGGCGCCGAGGTTGGGGATCGGCCCGCGCGAGAACTCGTAGTGGCCATACCAGCCCGAGTAGATGTCAGCGCGGAAGGGGCGCATGGGCAGACCGTGCAGGAACTCCTCCCAATCCACGTCCTCTTTCTTGAGAATGTCGCTGCTTTTAAGGTAGTGGTACCAGTATGGCTTCTCGCCGTTCCGGCACTCCTCCACACGGGAGAGCTTGCCGAAAACGCCCGTACGGAAGAGGTCTCTCGCGCCGACGATCGAGGGAAGACTGCGTATCTGGGTGCCGATCTGGACGACCGTGCCCGCCGCTTTAACGGCGTCAACCGCGCGGATGAGATCCGGGAATTCGACGGCCAGCGGCTTTTCGCAATAGATGTGCAGACCCGCCTTGGCCGCAGCCTCAAGGTGTGCGGTGTGGTGGACGTCGCAGGAGGCGATGGTGACGGCATCCAGGTCTTTGCATTCGAGCAATTGGCGGTAAGACACAAACTGTTTCGCGTCCCTACCAAACCACTCTTTGACCATACCGTTGGCCTGTTCGCGTACGATCCGCCACGGATCGGAGAGTGCCACGATTTCAAAGTTGGTTTCTTTGACGTGCGCGTAAAGCCCCTTCATGTGCGCGTTGCGTCCGCGTCCGCCGCACCCGATGATACCGATGCGGATGCGGTCGTTGGCGCCGATCGAACGGCGCCGGGTTGCGGCTGAGACAGAGAACGGTGCCGCATACGCGGCAGCGGTGCCGCCCGCAACCTTTAAAAGATTACGGCGGGTTGTTTTGTTCGTCATAGTCCTCCCTAAGTGGTGCGGATGTCACGATCCGCCATGTGCTGATTCATTCATTAGATAGGTGTGCGATCAGTAGGCCGCCAAACGGCGCAATGCGGTCGCAATGTCCTTCACACGCTGGTCACCGGCCTCCCGCTCGATGGCCATAGCGCCCTTGAATCCGCACTCGGCCAACGTGTTCAGGAACGCGAAGGTGTTGACGTGTCCATCGCCCCACACCACCTCGCTGCCCCATGTGCCGGGCACGGTCGTGCGGATCGCGTCCTTGATATGGATGTGGCGGACCCACGGCGCCAGACGGCGGAACGCAGACAGCGGTTCGTCCTTGTTGTAAAGGATCAAGTTGGCCGGATCGAAGTTGAGAAACACGTTCGGATGGTTGAGCGTCTCGACGAAGCGCTGCAACTCTTCGGCGGTCTCCTGTCCCGTCTCCATCAGCAGGGCGACGCCCGCCTCGCCCGCGCGGTCGCCGAGATAGCGAACGCGGTCATAGAATTTCTTGGCGTAGGCGGTGTCCTTGTGGTCGAGGAATCCCACATGCATCGCGATTTGGTTTGACCCGAGTTGGGCGGTGATTTTCGCAGCCTTGGCAAACGCCTCGCCGTTGGCGGGCCATTGCGCGTCGGGGGCGATGCCGCCGGTTTCCTTGATCGTGTCGAGCGTGGTGTAATCCTCATACTCGTAATTCATCATGCCCGCCGTGATCGTCCAATTCTGGCGCTTCACCGCCTCGAGATAGGCGTCTCCGTCCGGGCCGAGCGCCGGCGCGATCGCCAGGTTGATGTGCTCGACTCCCCACGCCGACATGACCGAACCGATCTCGTCGATGCCTTTTCTGAACGACCAACTGCACACGCCGACCGGCCATTTGTTACCGCAGATCTGCATAAAACATCTCCTTCTCTATT
>JALHET010000319.1:0-1195 GCA_022839525.1 Lentisphaerota bacterium | reverse complement strand
TTTGTCTTTGCGGACTTCTTTTCCGCATCCACGATCTTTACCGAATCGCGCGATTGCTGGGGCGTGATCACGCTCTCGCATTTCTTGCCGTTGAGCACGTCCAGAAACCACTTGATCTCGTATTCGTAACCTTCCCCTTCGGGCAGTTTCGGGGCGAACGCCTCACCCTTGTCCGGATAGACACAGAGCGGCTTCTCGCGCCGTCCATCGAGCACCACAACGGCTTTCTCGAAAGTCACATAAAAGCTGGCGTCAAAGCCCAGGGATTTCGTCATCACCCAGCTCCCTTCAGCGGTCACGGCCGCGCCGCCCACATCATACAGCGTGGAGATGTACTGCATCGCGCCGTCTTTTCCATAGGCCGCCGTGCTCGTCACCGCTTTGGGCATTCCGAAGAGGTGGTTCACCATATCCGTGTCGTGGATATGCAGGTCGAGGGCAACGCCGCCGCTCTTGCTCTCGTCGCCGAACCAGCCTTTCCCCTTTTGCCAGCCCGGAGGCGCACTGAAACGGCGGAACGAGGCCGCAATCACCTTGCCGTACTTTTTACTGTCCACCAGTTTCTTGAGATAAACATAAGAAGGCCAGAAACGCAGGCAATGCGCGATCATCAGCTTCGCACCCTTGCGCGCCTTCCGGGCAGCCGCGAGCATCTTGTCGCATTCCGCCGCGTTCAACGCCATGGGCTTTTCGCACAGCACGCTCACCCCGGCCTGCAACGCCTTGCTCGTCAGAGCGACGTGCAACGGCGTCGGCAACGTCAGCGAGATCACATCCGGTTTAGCCTCGGCCAGCATCGTGTCGAAGTCATCATAAATCACGGCATCCCCGAAATCGGTCGCCGCGTCCGCCCCCGCGATATTCCCGCTCAAAACCGGCGACGTGAACTGGGACATGTCTTTATCGCACAGCGCAACGACTTTTGCGCCTTTCATTTTTTTCCAGTTGCCGTAGTGCATCCGCCCCATGAAACCGAAGCCTACAATCGCCACCCGTTTCACGGCGTTTTTTTTCCTCGTCATTCCTGTCCTCCTTATTACACCTTTAGTTTCAACCGTCCAATGCGTTAAGTTTCGTACATACCGGCTGGATTGTCAACCCCGTGAATCCTAAAAGAAAGTAAAAACGGCGTGTATTGCCATTGCGCATGGGATAATCCTGTAGTAAACTAACGCGCATAACAGCCGTTTGAGTT
>JALHET010000318.1 GCA_022839525.1 Lentisphaerota bacterium | reverse complement strand
CTACGCCATTGGCCATCATGCTGGAAGGGCCGATTGGCGGTGCGGCGTTCGGCAATGAGTTCGGGCGTCCGCAGCTCTGTGGTTTTTTCCGCACGTACGAGGAGTGGACGGAGGGCCGTTATCGCGGGTATCACAAACCGATCATGCTGGCGGGTGGCATGGGCAATATCCGGCGCGTTCATGTTCACAAGAAACCTGTGCCTCCGGGGGCGCTGATCGTGCACCTCGGCGGGCCGGCCATGCGTATCGGTTTGGGTGGCGGGGCCGCCTCCTCCATGGTCACCGGCAGCAACGATGAGGCGTTGGATTTTGACTCTGTGCAGCGCGGGAACGCGGAGATGGAGCGCCGGTGCCAAGAGGTGATTGACGCTTGCGCGGCGCTCGGAGACAGGAACCCGATTTTGAGCATTCACGATGTTGGCGCCGGGGGGCTCTCGAACGCTTGCCCCGAACTGGTTGAAAAGACTGGGGCGACGTTCGAGCTGCGGGAGGTTCCCAACGAAGAGCGTTCCATGAGCCCCATGGAAATCTGGTGTTGTGAGGCACAGGAGCGTTATGTGCTGGCGATCGCGCCCCGGGACCGCGCCTTGTTCGAGGCGTTCTGTGAGCGCGAGCGGTGTCCTGTGGCCTTCATTGGCGAGGCCCGCAGCGACCAGCGGCTTGTGCTGAAGGATGCTTGTTTCAACGACACGCCGATTGACATGGACATCAACGTGCTTTTGGGCAAGCCGCCCCGCATGATCCGCGATGTGGCGCGCGATACGGCGAACCCTGCACCGCTTAATCTGACGGGGATTGCGCCTGCGGATGCGCTGGAACGCGTGTTGCAGTTGCCCGCGGTAGCCGATAAAACATTTCTGGTCACGATTACGGATCGGACGGTGACGGGACTGGTGCACCGTGATCAGATGGTGGGCCGGTATCAACTGCCGGTTGCCGACAGCGCGGTGACGGTTACGGGGTATCAGGCCTTCACGGGTGAAGCGATGGCGACGGGCGAGCGTACGCCGGTCGCGTTGATTGACGCGCCTGCGGCAGGACGCATGGCGGTGGCCGAGGCACTCACCAATATTGCGGGCGTCAATATCGGCGCCGTCGGTAAGGTTAAGCTTTCTGCGAACTGGATGTGCGCGTGTGGCGAGACGGGAGAGGATGCCAGGTTGTTCGACACCGTTTCTGCCGTCGGCATGGAGTTCTGCCCTCAAGTCGGTGTTTCGATCCCGGTGGGGAAAGATTCCCTTTCGATGCGGACCGTTTGGCAGGATTCCACGGGCGCGTCGCATCGGCAAGTCGCGCCGCTGAGCCTGATTGTCAGCGCCTTTGCCCCGGTCAACGACGTGCGCAAGACGCTGACACCGGATCTCAAGCCTGGCCTCAGCGTGCTGCTTCTGATTGATTTGGCGAAAGGGCGCAACCGGCTTGGCGCGAGCGCGCTTGCACAGGTCTACAATCAGGTGGGCGACACGGCGGCGGATGTTGATGACCCTGTGTTGTTGAAGGCCTTTTTCACTGCGGTGCAGGAACTGGTCGAGAAGGGGTTGCTGTTGGCCTATCACGACCGTTCCGACGGCGGGACGGTCGTGACGCTTGCGGAAATGGCCTTTAGTGGCGGGCGTGGCCTAGAGGTCGAGCTTTCCGGCAAGGATCCGCTCGGGGCGCTCTTTTCCGAAGAGCTGGGGGCGGTCGTGCAGGTTGCTGAGGAACGTCTCGGTGCGGTGATGGAGGTGTTGGCGCGGCACGGCCTGAACGGCCCCGACCTGTGCTACAGGATCGGGCGTCCGACGGATGAGCGCGCCTTCCGGATAACGATTGACGGCCGGTGCGTGATCGATACGACCCTCACGTGGTTGCGGCGCACATGGTCGGCCCTCACCTGCCGTATGCAGGCGTTGCGCGACAATCCCGACTGCGCATGGCAGGAGTATGACAATGGGTTGGACGAGACGGATCCGGGGATGAGCTTTGTGCTGACTTATGACCCCGACTGCGGGCCGGCGCCGGAGGTTGACGTGCGGCAGAAGCCCCGCATGGCGATTCTTCGTGAGCAGGGTGTGAACGGTCACGTTGAGATGGCTGCGGCGTTTGCCTTGGCGGGTTTCGAGTCCGTGGACGTCCACATGACCGAACTGCTGGGCGGACGCGTGGAGCTGGCGGCATTCAACGGTCTCGTGGTGTGCGGCGGCTTTTCTTACGGCGATGTGTTGGGCGCGGGATCCGGTTGGGCGCGAAGCATCCTTTACAACGCGCGGTTGGCCGAAATGTTCAAAACGTTTTTCGAGCGGCCTGACACGGTGACGTTGGGAGTGTGTAACGGTTGTCAGATGGTCTCGCAACTCAAAGGGATCATCCCGGGTGCTGAACACTGGCCGCTTTTCGGGCGCAACGTATCCGAGCAGTTCGAGGGGAGGTATGCGACGGTGGAAGTTCTCGATTCACCGTCGGTGTTGCTTAAGGGGATGGCCGGCTCGCGTCTCCCGATTGCGGTGTCGCACGGCGAAGGGTTAGCGGTATTCGACAAGCCCGGGGACGCTGCCCAGGCGATAGCCGTTTTGCGTTTCGTGGACGGCAAGGGGCGGCCGACGGAACGATACCCCTGGAATCCCAATGGTTCTAAGGGCGGATTAACCGGCTTCACGTCGCGTGATGGCCGCGTGACCATTTTGATGCCGCATCCTGAGCGCTCAAGCGAGGCGG
>JALHET010000317.1 GCA_022839525.1 Lentisphaerota bacterium | reverse complement strand
ATTACGGGACGGCGCGGACGCTGATGGGGGTTCTGCCGAAGGCGTTGCGTCATGCCGAATCGCCGCAGGATCTGATGGCCCGGCTCAATCAGGGCGGGATTTATTTCGTCGATCTGGGAATGTGCTCGGCGTTGTTCAGAAATAAAAGAACGTTCCCTTTACTGGAAGAGCGGTTGGCTAAGATTGAGGAAGCCGAAGCGAAGGAGGCAGAGAGACGGAAGGCGTCACGGCGCTGGTAACGTCAGGGCAGGAGAACGGAATGGTCAGGGCTAAACAGGAGGTGGATGTACGGGCTTTTGAGACCGTGGCGGGTGTGTTGGCGTCGATCACGTCTCCCCAGGAAATGCGTGCTTTCCTTACTGAGCTGCTGACGCCGGGGGAAGTGTATGACATCACGTTGCGGTGGAAATTGCTGGAGTTGCTTGCGGCGGGAGTGCCGCAACGCAAAATCGCGGAGAACCTGAAAATCAGCCTGTGCAAGATTACGCGCGGCTCAAAGATCCTGAAAAAAAAGGGCGCGGTGACGTCGCGGGTCTTAAGGGTGGAAGCGGTCAAGGCCGACGGGAAAAAGGGGTGACGGGATGCAGATGGTGGCGCGTGAGATCCGGGAACAGATGGCGAATGCGTCGTGGATCCGTAAAATGTTTGAGAAGGGGCTGGAACTGAAGAAACGGTTCGGCGTCGAAAACGTGTACGACTTCAGCCTCGGGAATCCGGACATTCCACCGCCGGCGCACGCGCGCGAGGCGCTGCATTCGCTTGCCGGGCGCACGGTGCAGCCGTTCGGGATGGGGTACTGTCCGAACGCGGGCTTGCCCGAGTTCCGCGAGGCGCTGGCCGCCTGTCTGTCGGGCCAGCAGCAGGCGCCGGTACAGGCTTCGCACGTCGTGGTCACCTGCGGCGCGGCCGGGGCGTTGACGGCCTTTTTCCGGGCCGTGCTGGAGCCGGGTGACGAGGTGCTGTGTTCCGCGCCGTATTTTGTGGAGTACGGGTTCTATTGCGGGCATTTCGGGGGGGTGCTTAATCCTGTGCCGGCGCTGCCGCCCCATTTCGAGCCGGACATTGCGGCCATGGAGGCGGCGGTTACGGACAAGACTCGCGTGCTCCTCGTCAACTCGCCCAACAATCCGGCCGGGTGCATCTATTCTCAGGCGACGATGGAGCGGCTCGCCGCGCTGGTGGATCGCGTGAACGCGAAGCGCGAGCGTCCGCTGTTTCTGGTAAGCGACGAGCCGTACCGTTTTCTCGCCTATGACGGTGCCGGGGTGCCGCCCGTGTTGCCGCTTTCTCCGTTCACGCTCGTGCTGGGGTCCTTCTCGAAAAACCTGTCCATAGCAGGCGAGCGGGTCGGCTATATCGTCGCGAATCCCGCGATGCCGGATGTGGCGGTGCTGATGAACGCGGTGACGATGACGAACCGCACGCTGGGGTTTGTGAACGCACCTGTGCTGGGGCAGCGGTTGGCAATGGCTCTCCTGAACGAGGGCGTGGACATTTCGGTCTATGGCCGGCGCCGCCAAGCGATGGCCAAGGTGCTGACGGACGCCGGGATCACGTTCGCGATGCCGAAGGGCGCGTTCTATTTCTTTCCACAGGCGCCGGGCGGTGACGATCAGGCGTTTGTTCAGGCGTTGTTCGAACAGAACGTGTTGGCCGTGCCGGGGGCCGGATTCGGTTTTCCGGGTTATTTCCGGTTGAGTTTCAGTGTGGATGAGAACGTGATCGTGAAGTCTGGAGAGAGGTTCAAGGCCGCTGTGGCGGCATTGGGTAAACGGCAAGAAGCAAGCGGCAAGCGCTGAGGGTGGAGGTGGCTATGGGCACTCGGGACGTGAGAGGTGTCGTGTTGCTGTCGGGTGTTGTGTTTGCGGCATGCGCGGTGCGCGCTGTGGACTTCTCTGGCCCTGCGGCGTGGTATCTGGTCAACACCAATGCCGTCAACACATGGAATGCGGCGCATCGGCGGGCGGCTTCCGCAACCTTCAAGGTATGGCCCGGGGTGGTGGCCGATCAGCAGAAGCGCGAGGTCCGTCTGTTGGCAGAGGCTGTGGGGCACAGGGTTGGGATCACGGCCGAATTTCTTTTGGTCGGCCCGTTGAGTGACCGCGCCTATGAGGCGGTGGCCGTGACGGTGGCCATGCCCAGCGACATTGTCAAAGCGGTCGAAAGTTTAGGTGTCGCACGCGGCGGAGGGGTTGGAAGCCGTCTCTTCCGTTTCTGGCCTGTTGGAGAACGCATGACAGCGGCGGTGCGGCGTTTGGATGTCCCGGATTCTCCCGAGAGACCGCTGCAGACGCTTATCGCGGATCAGGAGGCGTCTTCGCCCCTGCTCGGGGACGGGGGTTTGGTTTTTACGGGTGGCGGGTGGGAAAACCATGTGTGTGTGACCGACACGAACATGCCGTCCTCGGTCATTTCGCTCTACAATGCAGGCGAAACGGTTTTTGACGTGCCGTTTCAGGTGGGGCAGACCGAGGTGTACGGGCGGCTCTCGCTGGCGGAGGCGCTGCCGTACGGCGCCCTGTTGGAGGTCGTTTTTCGGCCGCTGGCGGCAGACGGCAAGCCGCGCGTGTTGCCGATGACGGTGGCGGCGACGATGGATGGCGGAGCGGTGGCGGTGACGTGCAAGGGGGCGGACGGGAGTCTGTTGAAACAGGCCGGGCTGTCGGACGCGCTTACGTGGCTGCGCGGCCAGGCGG
>JALHET010000316.1 GCA_022839525.1 Lentisphaerota bacterium | reverse complement strand
GCATAGCGTTCCCTACGGCAAGAGTCGTGTACCCCACACGGCCCAGCCGTTTTGGCAAACCCGTGTCTACTTGATCGAATACCGGGTTGCCTTGGTCAGAGCCTTCCACAACTGCTCAGGTGTTTCAGCCAACAGCAGAGCCTCGCGGTTCTGCTCTTTGAGAAACGTTTCGGTAAGACCCGACATCAAGCGGAGATAGAACGCGCTGACTGCGGTCGGGATCGTGATGAAAAACACGATGTTGACCACGTTGCCCGCGTCGTCAAACTTCACGCCGTTTTTGGACACCCCCAACGCCAGGGTCAAACCGCCGCCCTCCACACCACGGACGTGCGGAAAAGCAAGGCCGTTTTCCATGGCCGTACTCAGCACCGCCTCACGCTCCAAAGCGGACTGCACGAGTTTGTCCGCTGCCGAGACGAATTTCATCTGCTCCATGAGTTTCGCCAATTCCTCAATCGCCTCCTTGCCCGTCGTGGCTTTCAGATCCGGCACCATCAGAGACTCGGCCGAGAAGCGGGAAATCCCTGACTTTCGCGGCTCGGTACGACTCGGCGTCTCCCCCACCCACCGCGGTGCGTCACTCTCCTCATACAGGATGCGGGCACAACTCGGACAATTCTGTATCTGCTTACACAACCGCACCGCCTGCACCTGACTGATCGGCATCCGCATACCGCAAATCGCGCAACAGCCATTATACATGGGTGCCATGACGATATGATCTTTCTTGTATAAACGCTGGTACAACGACTTCACCTCGGGCGGCAACTTATCAGTCAACTGGTCGATGGAATCGTTCAAACGCCCCATGTGACTGCCATCACCCGTCGTCCGGTGCTCGTCACGGATGAGCACGAGTTCCTGAAGCTGATTCAAGTGGTTGATAAGACTTTGCATGCTTTCCTTTCATTCGGCTCTGACCACCAGAAAAAAAATCCGGCAAAATACAGGCCACTCTTCAAATTAACGCAACGTTATTTTGACGTAATACCGACGAAGTGTCAATGCGCCAACACAACCAACATACACGCCAACACGGCTTTTTCTTTTAAGGTTATTTAGGTAAGGGGCTCCAACATCCGTTTCCGCGCAGAGACCCCGTTCCCGGCCTGTTTCCCCTTGCCTATACCCCATCAGCATGCCAAACTAAAGTCGTTCAGCACCTGAAGGAAACGCAATCCCGCCGACCAGTGGCCAGTGGTGCACGGGTCACTGGCCAGCGGGGTGGGCACGCTGAAACAAAGGGGGGCCCTCGATCCGTACACAACCACCGGACGCGAAGTCTAGGTGAAGGTGAAGGTGAACATGAAGACGCTTATTGCATGGATATCAGTGATGACCGTTTCCGCCGCATTGGCGGAGCCGACCGTCTACACCCACTACATGAACCCGCGGACGCATCCGGACGATGCGCGACGCGACGCGAAACCGCCGACGTGGGAGTCGCTCGGCAACAAGACCCATTTCATGGCACTCCGGCACGCAACCGCCGAGAACTTCAAGCGTTACATCGACGAGGACAAACTCGGCGATTTCGTCTGGGCGTACTGGAGTTACTTCCTGACAAACGAAAAGCAACTCGACGGCTTTATCCGGGAGGTCAAGAAACGCAACGCCTACGTTCTCGACACCTACGCATTTCTTCCCGGCTCTAGCGATAAGCTCCACGGCAACCGTAACGAGTTTTTCATGCCCTCTTGGGCGAAACGGAAGCTCGAATCTGAATTGGGCGACCACTGGCTCGGCATGGACAACGGTGAGCAGGACGGACTCTACGTCGCCGCCTACGCGAGAGGCGCAGAGCCTTCGGGCCGTTCGCGATACGCGCAGTACCTGAACTTTCAGCGTCACTTCGAGTCGATGGACTGGCATCTCGGAAACCGTATGTCGACACTCGTGTCGCTCACCTACGGACACTACTTCCTCAAGGAGAACTGCTACCTCATGATCGGCGCGGAGACCGCGCAAATGCTCCCGAACGCCCAGATCTACTACGCGTTCATCCGCGGCGCCGGCAAACAGTACGGGGTGCCGTGGTGGGGCAACGTCTCCACCTTCAACCGCTGGGGATATAAACAGTATCCGGAGAATCCGAAGGACGAGGACATCGGCAAACGCGACAAAGCGCATCCGCTCAACGGCACTTCGCTTGCCCTTATGAAAAAGCTGATGATGGCGCAGATCTTCTACAACTCCATGGCGGTCGGCTTCGAGTGGGGGTATTATATGAAGGATAAGGACGGCAATGACATTCTCTCGCCTATCGCCGAGGTGCACCGCGAGTGCCAGAAGTGGCTCCGCGACAATGGCCAGCCCGGAGTCATGCACGCGCCGGTCGCCGTCCTCTTCGACTTCTACGCGGGCTGGACCTTTCAGCGCGAGAGCTACGGCCCGAACGCGACCGTCTGGGGCACTCTCAACTACGACGAAGGTGACTTCTTCGCCCATAATGTGCTGGATACGATATATCCTGGGTACATGGACAGCGGCTTCATGCACAACGAGGACGGGTTCAGCGTGGAAACGCCCTACGGCGACTTAGCGGACTGCCTGCTCACGGATGCCCCGGAGTGGCTGCTTGACCAGTACGGCCTCGTCATACTCACCACCATGATCGAACCGCGGCTCGAGACCGCAGATAAGCTCCACGGCAACCGTAACGAGTTTTTCATGCCCTCTTGGGCGAAACGGAAGCT
>JALHET010000315.1 GCA_022839525.1 Lentisphaerota bacterium | reverse complement strand
TTCAGGCATTCTGCATCCCGGCAAGGCGTGTGTGATCGGTAACGGTGTGGTGATGGATCCGTTCGATTTGCTTGAGGAGATCAATGCGTTGCGCGGACAAGGAATCGAACCCGCCGGGCGGCTGTTTATCAGCGACCGCACGCATATGGTGATGCGCTGGCACCGCGCCTTAGATGCGGCGGATGAGGCGCGGCGTCCGGAGGAGAAAAAGATCGGCACGACCGGCCGGGGGATCGGCCCCGCCTATGGCGCGAAAGTGGGGCGCACGGGGCTGCGTGTGGGGGATCTGTTGAGATCCGACTTGCATGCGATGGTGAAAGAGAATACGGAGGCCGCCAACGCGACGCTGGCGGCATGGGGCGCGGAAACCTTGAATGTGGCGGAGTTGCAGGCGAGTTACGCGCAGGTGGCAAAGGCGCTGGCGCCCTATATCACCGACACGGTGGCGTATGTGAACGGGGCGGATCATGCGGGTAAAAGCATCCTGCTTGAGGGAGCCCAGGGCACGATGCTGGATATTGATTTCGGGACCTATCCCTTTGTGACCTCGTCGAACGCGACGGCGGGCGGGGCGTGTACCGGTTCAGGGCTCTCGCCGCGCCGGATTGACCGGGTGGTCGGTGTGGTCAAGTGTTATACCACGCGGGTGGGTGCAGGGCCGTTTCCGACCGAACTGACCGATGCGGCGGGAGAGCACCTGCGGAAAAAGGGCGGCGAGTTCGGCGCGACCACCGGGCGTCCGCGGAGGTGTGGCTGGTTTGACGCGGTGGTGGGCCGGTATTCGGCGATGGTCAACGGGGTTGATTTTTGGGCGATGACCAAGCTGGATGTGTTGGACGAGCTGCCCGTGATCAAGATTTGCACCGCCTACCGGAGAGATGACGGCGTGTGCTATGAGACGTTCCCCGCGGATTTGAGCGTTCTGGAGCGGTGTGTCCCTGTTTATGAGGAGGTGCCTGGGTGGCAGGCGCAGACAAGCCACATCACACGGTACGAGGATTTGCCGCTCAAGGCGCGGGCGTATGTGGAACGGCTGGTGTCGCTGATTGGGGGGCGGCTGGGAATCTTGTCGGTGGGGCCGGCGCGCGAGACCACGCTGCGGATGGGGCTGTAGCCTTTGCGCCATGCAACATGGGGACTGACGAAAACAGAGTGCCGACGCACATTGCCATGATTATGGACGGCAATGGGCGCTGGGCCAGGCAGCGCGGCAAACCGCGTTTGGCCGGGCACGAAGCCGGATCAGAAACGGTCCGGTGCGTGTTGAATTATTGCCGTGACGCGGGCGTGCAGTATTTGACCCTGTACGCATTCAGCACGGAAAATTGGACCCGTCCGCAAACGGAGGTTTCCGGCCTGATGTCGCTTCTGGGCAGGTTCATCCAGACATACGGGCAGGAGATGGTTGAAAAGAGGGTGCGGTTGCGGGTAATCGGGCAACGGGAGGACTTGCCCCCGAAGCTTGCGAGGGCTTTAACGCGGCTGGAAAAGGAAACGGCCGGATTCGAGAGGCAGTTGGTCATTGCCCTGAGTTACAGCGGGCGTAGCGAGTTGGCGCGGGCGGTGAGGCTGATCGCCCAAAAGGTCAAAGCCGGGACATTGGTGCCGGAAACCGTTGACGAGGCCGAAATCTCCGCGCACCTGTATGCCCCCGATGTGCCTGACCCTGACCTGATCATCCGGACGAGCGGCGAGATGCGTATCAGCAATTTTCTGCTGTGGCAATGCGCCTATAGCGAATTCTATGTGACGCCGGTGCTGTGGCCTGATTTTCGGGAAGCGGATTTTAACGCGGCGCTGGCCGCGTACGCGGCCCGCGAGCGGCGGTACGGCGGCATCCAGCCTGCTGGTGCGGGGGAGGGAAACCCGTGATCAAGCGTCGGATTTTTGCGGGGGTGACGGTCGGTGCCGCTTGGTTTTTCGGGCTGTGTTACATGCCCGGGTGGATGCTGTTTGGCGTGCTGTTGCTGACGTCGTGTGTCTGCCAGAACGAATTCTATCAGATGATGAAACGGAGCGGCCATACGTTGAGCCGTACCTGCGGTATGGCCATGGGCGTGGTCTGGCTGTTCGCCTGTTACGCATACCCGCCCTATGTGGCACGCCTGTTGCCGGTGGGGCATCAGTTTGAAAGCCTGGTGTTGGCGTTTCTGATTTTTATGCTGTTGATCCGCGTACTGTTCGATGCGCGCATTCAGAAACCGATTGAGCATGTCGGATTTACCCTGCTGGGCTTCTTTTACTTGCCGTTCATGCTCAGTTTCTTCATCCGTCTGGCGCAGTGGGGCGCCGACAAGATGTTCGAGATTCCATGCGCGCGCGGCGGAGTGTATCTGGCCGCTTATTTGGCCGCCGTGGTGAAGGTTAGCGATGTGGGTGCGTTTGCGGTGGGGACGACGATGGGACGCCATAAGATGTGTCCGCGAATTTCGCCGAAAAAATCCTGGGAGGGGTTCGCAGGCGGGTTGTTGGCTTCGATGGCGGCGAGTGTCGCGTTGGTTGAAGCCGCACAGCATTGCCCGTGGTTGCCGGGGTGCCCCCTGCAGAACTTGACGGTTGCGCATGCGTTGGCTTTGGGACTGGTGCTGGGGCTAGTTGGGGTTGTGGGCGATCTGGTCGAATCGATGTTCAAGCGCTCGGTCAACATCAAGGATTCGGCGGGTCTGTTGCCGGGCATGGGCGGAATCCTTGACATGTTCG
>JALHET010000028.1 GCA_022839525.1 Lentisphaerota bacterium | reverse complement strand
TGGGTCGGTGACCAAGGGCGCATTTTAGCGCTCGACCGCTTTGGCGCCTCAGCTCCGGGCGAAATTGTATTCAAAATGTTTGGCTTCACACCGGAGCGTGTGGCGGAATTGGCGCTTGAAACATTAGCTCCTAAGGGTTAGGACCGAATAATCACTTGAACCAAGATTATCAAACAGGCGAGAACTCAATCTCGTCTGTTTTGTTTTTTAGAGCCTTGAGTCTACTTTCCGGATTGGCGATAGTGTGCTTTTATGGCGTTCATCAACCCGTTGGTAGAGGCATCGTGATGCGTGGTTAGCCCTGGGCTGGTAAGCTCAGGGATAATCTGGTTAGCCAGCTGCTTGCCCAGCTCCACACCCATCTGATCGAAGGAATTGATGTTCCAGATAACGCCTTGCGTAAAAATCTTATGCTCATAGAGCGCAATCAGCGCCCCGAACGTCTCAGGCGTCAACTCGTCCGCGAGCAGCGTGTTTGTCGGACGGTTGCCTTCAAAAGTCTTATGCGGCACCAGTTTCTCGGGCACACCTTCCTCACGGCACTGTTCCGCCGTCTTTCCGAACGCCAGCGCTTCGGTCTGCGCGAAAAAGTTAGCCATCAGTTTGTCGTGATGGTCGCCGATCGGATTGTGCGACTTACAGAAACCGATGAAATCGCAGGGAATCAGCCGCGTACCTTGATGAATGAGCTGGTAGAAGGCGTGCTGCCCGTTGGTGCCCGGTTCCCCCCAGACAATCGGCCCGGTGGAATACCCCACGCGCTTACCCTGCCGGTCCACCGCCTTGCCGTTACTCTCCATGTCGAGCTGCTGCAAATAGGCTGCCAGCCGCGCAAGGTATTGGTCATACGGAAGAACCGCATAGCTCTCCGCCCCATACCCGTTGGCGTACAGCACGCCTAACAGGCCCATGATGACCGGCAGGTTGCGGTTGAACGGGGCCGTCGCGAAATGCCGGTCCATCTTGAAGTACCCCCTGAGCATTTTCTGGAAGTTGCGCGGCCCGATCGAGAGCATCAGCGGCAGACCGATGGCCGAGGGCAACGAATACCGTCCGCCCACCCAGTCCCAGAAGCCGAACATGTTGGCCGTATCGATGCCGAAAGCCGCCACCTTCCCGGCATTCGTTGAAACCGCGACAAAATGCTTCGCGACCGCAGCCGGATCACCCAGTTTTTCAATCAGCCACGCCCGCGCGCTCATCGCGTTGGTCATGGTCTCCTGCGTCGTGAACGTCTTCGAAGCCACAAGGAAGAGCGTCTGTTCGGCTTTAATCCCGTTCAGTGTCTCCGCCAAATGCGTCGCATCCACATTTGAAACAAAACGCACCGTAAGGGAGCGTTTCGCATACGGCATCAGTGCCTGACAGGCCATGGCGGGGCCCAAGTCCGATCCGCCGATGCCGATATTCACGATATATTTGATACGCTTGCCCGTATGCCCCAGCCACTTGCCCTTGCGCACACGGTCCGCAAAAACCGCCATCGCATCCAACACGGCCTTAACCTCAGGCATCACATCCACACCCTTGACGTACACGGGGCGGTCAGGACGGTTGCGCAACGCCGTGTGCAACACCGCACGGTTTTCGGTCTCGTTGATCGCGTCCCCGGCGAACATGGCGTCGATCCATTTCCTAAGCTCACTCGCCTCAGCCAGCTCGACGAGCCTCCGCATCAAGGCCGGTGTGATCCGGTTCTTTGAATAATCAAGCGTCCAACCGGCTGCGCGAACTGTGAAGCGTTCCACCCGTTTCGGATCGTTTGCAAACAGATCCCGCATATGCAGCGCCCGCGTCGCCGCAATCTCAGTCTCAACCGCTTTCCATGCCGCATCATTCATCATAGACTCCGTTTTCAAAAAAATACCCGAAATGACCTGATCGTATCTCCGTTGCTTGGGCAATCGGCGCACCGTCAAGCGTGCCCGCCTGTCCGATTGTCCCCCTCATTTCCCAACGAATTTCCGCAAGCGCAAGTGATGCGCTTAGGCCGAATACCCAAAACAAGAAAATGCGGCTCATCTCCTTACTTGATGATCAGTAAGCAACGTTTAGGCTTCAGCACTTCCACCGTGCCGTTGACCGCTAACCGGTCACCCGTAAAGCTGCGGACGAGAACCGTCCTGCCACCGAAATCAATGGAGGAGCCCGCTTCAAGCGTCAGGTCACATTTCTGAAAATCGGTTGTATGGTCACTGAAGTCATATGTCGTGTTGCCGGCGAGTGTGAGCGACATTGGCGCACTCACGGTAATGGCCACATTCGTCACGAAGGACGGTATGGGCGACGTAAGCGTCAGATTGCTCGACGCCAACTCGAGTGACGCGGAGAGGCCTCTGGCATCACCCGTGAAATTCACGCCGCTGCTGCCAGCGAATCGGACCGTGCCGATGCCGTACAGGTCGTTCGTCAGCGTGATCGCTTCAGTGTTACAGAATTCAAGCGTACCGCCGTCGATACCGACCACGCCCGTGCCCAGGCCGTGCCCATGATTGATCGCCATGGTCGCCGCGACGATCTCCGTGCCGCCGGTATAGGTGTTAAGCCCCGTAAGCGCCAGTCTGCCGCTGAAGCATCCGTCTGGGTTGTAGAGCTGGAGCTTGTCTCCCGAAACGGTCCCCGAGATCGTTCCGGTTATCCCGTCACGGACGCCCATACGCGTTAC
The DNA here is from genome assembly GCA_022839525.1 of Lentisphaerota bacterium. Next base: position 10,795 of record JALHET010000028.1, on the reverse strand, counting down.
CCCGAGCGTTTCCGTAAGTTCGACGTCGCCAGAAACCGTGGCGTCGGCCTCGAAGGTGAATACGCCCGATGCGACGTTGGTGTACTGCCCATAACGGAGAACGCGCGCGAAACCGAGACCGCCGACATGGAAGTCGTTGGCGAAGGTCAACGCCTTCGTGAAGACAACTTTGCCGCCGTGGCGCTCTCCCGATCCGACATAAACGTCGCCGGACGAGAACGCGCCCGCATGTTCAGGCCAGACAGCGCACCCATTGATGTAGGTGCCGCCCGTGTAGGTGTTCGCCCGTGTGATGCGGTACTTGTAGTCGTAATGCTGAACCGCCGAAGCGCCGTAAGAAACACCGCCCGAACCGGCGAGAACGGCATCGGTCATGTGCGGAGGCGCGCCGACCGTGTTGTTCGCCCAGAAAATGCCCTCGGAACCTCCGAAGTTAATCGTGCCGGGGCCGTAGACGGCGCAGGTGTTGTTAAAGATGATCATCGCGGGATCCGTTCCGTTGCCGACCGTAAGCGTCTTGCCCGAATTGACAGTGATACGCTTTCCCGACGCAGTGAAGCGTACGCCGCCAACCTGCTTGTCGTCATCGACAGTCTGGTTGACGGAAAGACTGGCTATCGAAGTCGCGCCGCCATCGAGCGTGTCATTGGCATAGGCGGTGAACTCCTTTAGACCGTCCGTCGCATCGTAAGTCGCAAAGCAGTCCAACGTGGAAATGCCGGTGATGATCGGGAGCTTCGTGACGCCGCCCGCGTTGTTCTCAAGCGCAGTGCCGAATTTGACCGTTGACCCCGTGCCGAGCGAACCGGAGGGAGCGTCGACAAGAAGGACCGCACCCTTGCCGGCGCGGCGGAGCGACCCGGCGGTGTAGTTTTGGCATAAATAATTCTCATTGTATCTCGTGCTGATTGCCGATGCCCCGCCGAATTCGAGCGCCCCCGGGAAGTCAATCGTACGGACCTCCGACTTGAACAGGTCCGAGGGATAATGCACGATCCAGGCGTTACGCAGGATCATATCGCCAGTGCCGAACGGTTTCTTGGTATTGTCGGACAACTGGTCTTGGTGGACGCACAGTCGTCCGTCAAACACCTTCACGGAGCCCGTGAGCGCGAGCGGCTTTTCGAAACAGAACGTACCGGTGCCGTAAAGCCCAATGCCGCCGTCGGTCACGCAGTTGGTGTAGGTCGAGACCGCGTTCTTTATGGCGAAAAACAAATCCGTCCCCCGCAAGTTGTAACCGGAGACAAGCCATCCGCCTCTGTCGGTCACGTAGTTTACGACATTGGAATTGCTCGCCTGAAAGTTGTGTGTAGCATTGGTGTGCGTTCGGGTGTTCATGACTACCGTACCGCCGTCAAAGACGAGCTGCGCGGCGCCGCCGTCATTAAGCGCGGACACTGTCGTTGACAGGCTCGCGCCGGCCGAAGCGTGGATGCGTCCGCCGCGGGCGAAGAGATTCTTGAGCCCCCCCCCCGTCCCCCCAGTAGAATTCGCCGCCTGTGACCTCGAAGGAGACCCAGCCGCTGTCGCCATGGATTCTCAAGAAACCCGGCTTCGGGAGAATGCTCACCGTATCCTTGGCGACGCGTGACTTGGTGCCGCAGAGAAGCCCTGCGGAGACCCGCGCGATATTGCGGTCGGTAACCGTTCCGGGGGCGTGACCGAGGACGTTGGAGTTAACGGCAATCTCACCGCCCGCGACATCGAAAGGCCAACCGGTATCGCCGGGCCCGCTTAGCCCGAGGATGTCGGTGTCCACGTCCGTTTGCTTGCCGAGCTTGGCGCCGTATTTGTTGACATCGAATCTCCCCACGTCAGCAACGACCGGAATCCTGATGTCCGCCTGTGTGCTGTGGTTTTCGATCTTGAGCGAGCCGCTGTCGACATGGATGCCCTTGATGCCGGCGCCGCTGTAATCAAAATTATGCACCGTGGACGCCCCTTGGCCCATACGGAGAGCCGCTCCATTGGTCGAGACGATGATGCCGGTCGCTTGGTACACGTTCTGGAAAAGGGATACCGTATCCGCGCTGCCGTTCTCGACGTAAAGATTGCCGGTGCCGTAGAACTTCAGATAGCCGGTATCCACAAGCCTGGCGTGAAAGTTGACGGGGGCACCGTTCTCGTCCTGCATGTAAACTGAAGTCGAGCTGTTGGGCATACGGCTCACCTCGCGCACATAGACATCCGTGATCCCGCTTTTGAAGGTAAGGCCTTCCCCGGCGCGCAGCGAACCGATGTTTGCCAACTGGTCGCCGCGCTGGAGGACAAACTTGCCGACGCCCGCCGCCGGGGCAGCAAACATCACATAGAGATTGGTGCCGAACGTGCCCGTGAAAACATCGGACGCATTGGCGCCCATCGAAAGCTTGAGGGAGGCGCCATCCGGGCCGGCCACGATGTCGCCCGCCCCCTGCAGATTCGCCGGCTCAACAGAAGCAGTGTTGTTGAGATACAGGGTCGATCCCTCTTCCAGTGTCAGAATCATGTTTGTATAGCTCATCGCGCCGCCGTTAACGGCCGAAAGCGTCGCCCCGGAACGCACGATGACATTGAAACTCGTCAGCCGCGCAGCAGATCCGTCAAACTCCGCCACGCCCTCTTCGACATCAAACTGCCAGACATACGCGCCCTGGAGCGTAGAATTGTCGCACATCTTGAAAAGGCCTTTGCCCCGCTTGTGGAATGTGCCGTAGTTGTAATAATTCACGTTGTTAGAGATATAGAGCGTCGCATCCTCGGCGACATCAACGAAAGGGTGGGTGCCAACGACATACGGCGAACCGCTGGCTCCAGCTTTCAACAGCTTGACCTCGCCGCTGTTGACCTTGAATCCGGTGGGAGAGATGACGGTACCGGCGCTGTTCGTCCAGTACGACTTGATCGCAACCTCGGCCGAACCGTTGAACACGGCAGTGTTTCCGCTCCCGGGCGCAGGGTTCCAGTTCCCTGCGGTACCCCAGTTGCCATCCCCGGCGGCACCGGTCCAGACGCTGTCCGCGCCAAACGCGGTGAAAGTGCTCATAACGGCAAACGCCGCAGTGAAAGCGGTGAAACGTTTTTTGTTCATTTGTTTTACCTCATGTGGTTACCGGACCAACTCAAAACCCAACTTATCAGTATCGCACACTAGCAAACACCCCTCATTTCGCTTCTTACTTATTACCTCTTACCCCGACACTTAGCGCGGCGCGAAGTTTTTGTCAGGAATCTGGTGGTGGTTGAAACCTGTGTCGATATAGGTTTTCAGGGGCACATCCCAGCCGACCTGCCGCAGATGACGCGTGAAGTCCAGAAGGTTATAGCCGAACTGTGGCGTTCCCCACATCGTATGGGCCGCGCTCCAATAGATCTGCCGCATGGAGAGCCCGTACAAGTGATGCCAGGTGGTGCTGAGCATGCCGTCCAGGCCGATCTCCTGAACCGCACGGCCCTGCGCCTCGTAGCCATCCCGGTTCTCCCACGGACATGAGAGCACCGAAAAGCCTCTCGACTTGAAGTAGCGCAGCGTCGGGCAGGTCTCGCCCGCCTTCTCGCCTTTGACCGGAGGACTATAGAACCAGTCGCAGATCACGATATCGCGCGGCAGCGCGTCCAGCAGGGTCTCTGCCCAAGCTGCACCGTTCGCGTAATACCCCTTCCAGCGCGGATCGCCTCTGCGGAGGAGCATGTCGTGCCACATCATCATGCGGCACCCGCGTTCCGCCAACGCATCGCGGATGCGGGTCAGACAGGAGGCGACCACCTTCGGGTAATCCGAACGGCGGCACTGCGCGCACGTGCCCATGTCGTCGGCTTCGTCATACCCGGCGTGGAAATAGGGCGGGCGGCCGTAGGCGTCGTGCAGTTCCAACACCAGCTCTTCCAGCAGCGCCACCGTCTCGGGGTTGCTGTGGCACCACGTCCATCCGTTCGGCTCGAACAGGGGCTGCAGCGACGGATTGAAATCGAGCGCCGTATGCTTGCCGGAACTAATGCGCGAGCCCGTGGCGTGACCGAAGAGGTTGAACTGAGGGATCAGCGTCACGCCCAGCTCGTCCGCGATCTTGACCAGACGCTTGATCTCCTGCGGGGTCATGGTGCTGCCGGGCCACGACAGCTCCGGATGGTTTTTGAAGACGAACATGCCCCACGACTCCAGCACGATGCGGTTCATCTTGTAGTATGCCGCCAGCCGGATGTAGCGCTCGATCTCGACCGGCGTGTTCTCCGGGAACCAGCAGAGGTGGAAACCGCGGAACGCCATCGCCGGCGCGTCATCGATGACCGTTTCGGGGATGAAGTACGACGTCAGGGTGCGGGTGCCGCGCAGCGGCTCGGCGAGCTGGCGCAGCGTGCGCATCGCGTTGCGCGTCCCCCCCGCGTCGGCGGCCTCGATTCGCAACGTGCCCTTCGCGCTCACGATCCGGTAGGCGTCCGCGGTCTGCGGCACGGTGTCGCCCGGCGCGGCAGCGGTCACCTTCGGACGGCAGCCGAACCACGCCTTAAATGTCTCGCGCACCTGCTTCTCGGCCAGTTCGCCTTCCTTGGCGCAGACCAGCGTCACCGCGAGCGCGTCATCCAGCACCACGTCCGGACCGTCGGCCAGCTCGACGTGCTTCGGTGCGGGTGCCAGCCGCGCTTTGATGATGTTCGCCTCGCGCGCATTCAGCGGTGCCGCATGCGACACGTACGCCGCACAGGCGCAGGCAACCACGATGCCCCAATTTTGCTTCTTCATTCTCGTCCTCTTTGTCCAGAGATTGTACAAAATCCGGTTAACATCAAGAAGGAGTATACAGGAAACACCCCGCCATTACATTCAAATTCGGATCTAAACTTTTTTTAACATCCGCAGAAAACGACCAGAAACACCCCACTCCCACCCAGAACAGGCGGCAACATGCCCGTATACTCTCAAACCTGCCCTATCTATTTTGACGAGCCACCCGTCGTCACGACGGATAATGTGAATAAACGGGGTTGACATTTCTCCGATTGTGTCCGTTTGGTGGCTGTGGTATAAACCTCGCATGTTAACTTTCATGAGTCCTTCCTTTTTGGACAGGGGGGTGTAGAATGGCGAATGAACTGGATGAAATGAATGCGCCTGTCAATCAGCAGGGGCGGGATATCACTGTCATCGAAAAGCAGATCCCTGTGAAGGTGGGCTTCGGCTCGACGCTTTTCGAGATTATGCTGTGGGTGCTCGGCATCCTGCCCGGCCTTATCTTTCTCTTCATGAAAATAGGCGCGAGGAATTATTTCCAAAAGCTTCAGCAGAAAATCCAAGCCGATGCCTCGCAAATCGATAATTTCCTTGAGCAGCGCGTGCAGATCTTGCAGAACGTCGCGCCGTTGGTCGAGAAAGCCATCGACCTCGATAAGGATGTGATGAAAACCGTCGCCGCATTCCGTGGCGGCGCACACGCTGATGCTGATAACGAGCGCAACGTCGTGTCGGGGCATCTTGATCGTGCCTTCGGTCGCCTGTTTCCGCAGGTCGAAGCTTACCCCGATCTTAAAGCTCACGCCGCCATCGCCGATGCCATGCGCCAGAACAGCTACCTGCAGAAAGAGATTACGGCTGCGCGCGCGCTGTACAACGACACTGTCAACATCTGGAACTCCGACATCTTCTCTTGGCCAACGAAAATGATTGTGGCCGCCCGCGCGGGCTACACCACGCGTATCCCGTTCACAGCTTCTGCTGAAACAAAGGCCCAGGCGCGGAGCACGTTCTTTTGATCGAGGATGTCTACGAACCGTTGGGTCTCTATCGCGACCGTTTCAGGGCGGAGCACGCGGACAACACAGCCGCCTTTTTCGAGAAGCTGGTCAACCGTTCTGGTGTGGACGAGAACGCCAACGCTGCAACCGTGGCGGAAATACGTGCGCTCGACGCGCAACTCGCCGACGCGGATTCGAGCCGTTCCAACCGGAAGACGCTGCGGGCACTGCTTGTCATCATCGTCGTTGCGGGGTTCATCGGCCTTGCACTCTTCATTTTGCCGATCCTCTTTCCGGATTTTGAACTCCCAGTGCGCATCGACGGCCTGTGGGCAGCGGCTTGTTCTGCTGTCGCGGTGGGCGGCATTGCGCTCATCGCTGCCAAGCTGAATCCGGCCATACGCTTGCTGGACGAACGCCTCCGGTTGCTCACTGAACACCGCGAGGCGAAAATGGCCGAGGCGCTGGCGCAGCTTGCCCCGCTCAACCGGCTTTATGACTGGGGCATGATCGCCAAGCTCGTCCAGCAGACTGTCCCGCGCCTCGCTCTCGACCCCTACTTCTCCCGCGCGCGACTCGACGAATTGCGCCGCTCCTTCGGCTGGGATGACAGCTTTAACCGCGACAGGTCCGTACTCTTCGCGCAGAGCGGGGAAATCAACGGCAACCCCTTTGTCCTCGCCGAGACGCTCGACTTCCGCATGGGCACCGAGACCTACCATGGCTCGCTCACGATCTCTTGGCAGGAACGCGAAAGCTACACGGATTCCGAGGGCCGCACCCGGACGCGCTGGGTCACGCGCACCCAAACGCTTCACGCATCCGTCGACAAGCCTGCGCCGAAATACACCCGCGAGAAATTCCTTATCTACGGCAACGAGGCCGCTCCGAACCTCACCTTCAGCCGCGCTCCCTCAGGACTTTCAAATGCTGGTGATGGGTTTTTTAGCAAGTGGCGCATGAGGCGCGCCGTCGCCAAACTCGAAGCGTTCTCCCGTAATCTCGATGATGATTATGGGTTCACCCTCATGTCCAACCGGCAATTCGACGCGCTTTTCCAAGCCGTCGACCGCAATGACGAAGTTCAATTTCGACTCCTCTTTACCCCCCTGGCCCAGCAGCAGATGATTAACCTCCTGCGCGACAAGACCGTCGGCTTTGGCGACAATTTCACCTTTGTCAAGGATCACATGATCAACATTGTCAGACCCGCACATCTTGCGGTTACCGACATCACGGCGGCTCCCCCGCTCTTTCATAACTATGACCTCGCGGCTGCCCGTAAGTTTTTTACTGCCTATAGCAACGCCTATTTCCGCGCCCTATATTTTGCCCTCGCTCCGGTCCTAACAATCCCCCTTTACCAGCAACACCGCTCCCACGCCGACATCTATGCGAGCGTGATGGGCACGACCGCCTCTTTCTGGGAACACGAGGCCATCGCCAACTTCCACGGACAGCACGCCTTCAAGCACCACGAATCCATCACCGAAAACCTGCTCAAAACGCGAAACGTCCGCACGGCTGACGGTTGCACGGAAGTGGCCGTTACCGCGAACGGTTTCCGGGGAGAGGACCGGGTTGAGTACGTCTCAAAGTTCGGTGGAGACGGCAACTGGCATGACGTTCCCGTCAAGTGGGTCGAGTATATTCCTGTACAGCGAAGCTCAACGCTGACCATCCGGGAAACCGACGGACTTACGTTACAAGACTACGAAGCGCAGGCACAAACCTCGCCAGAGTGGCAAGCTCTCTTCCGCAAATGGCAAATCGAGCCGGGGTACGCCTCGTTCCGCCGGTCTATCGTCTCGTTTGTCTCCTTTTCGTAAGGCATATCTCCTGCCATCCCCTGAGCCGGTTCCATACCACGGGAATGGTGTTTGCAGACGTTAACAATGCATGTTATTTTACCGGGCGTGAAGGGACGTGCCTATGACCAAGAAAATATTCCTTTCCGCCAACGACTATCTGCTGGACAGTTTCCGGCTCGCCCGGCAGATCCTTGATTCAGGATGGCAACCTGACGATCTCATCGCGCTCTGGCGCGGCGGCGCACCCGTTGGTGTGGCGGTTCATGAATTCCTCTATTTCCACGGCCTGCGCCCCAAACACCGTATCCTCAAATGCCAGTCGTATACCGGCATCAAAACCCGTCAGCCGGACGTGCGTTTCGAACATGCCGACGACGTTTTCCGCTCGGTGGCGCCAGGCTCACGCGTGCTGGTCATCGATGACGTTTTTGACACCGGGCAGACCGCCCGTGCGGTCATGAACGGCCTTGCGCCTTCCGGTGCGGAGGTGCGGCTCGCCACGGTTTACTGGAAACCCCAGCAGAACCGGACCGGTCACAAACCCGATTTCTACCTGCGCGAAACAGACGACTGGATCGTTTTCCCCCACGAGATGCACGGCCTCACCCCTGAAGAAATCCGCATCAAAAACCCTGAGATTTTCGGCTTGCTCACCCTTTCCCGGCACAGTGGGTGAAGGTCATTCCTGTGTTTCTGCCTGAGGCATGCTATGCGCGTGCCTGAAGCCCTCATGTTTTTCCGCTTTGCCTCTGACGCGCCATCCCGTTACACTATCTTCGAATTGATGCAAGGAGTCTGTGATGAAACCGCTTTTCATTGTTCTTTCCGCCCCTTCGGGTACCGGCAAAACAACGCTCTGTGACCTGTTGCTGCAGAACTATCCCGAAATCTGCTACTCCGTCTCCTGTACCACCCGGAAACCGCGCCTGAATGAGGAAGACGGGGTGGACTACCATTTCCTGACCGTGGAAGCCTTCAAGAAGCTGGTCGCGGAAGGCCAGTTTCTTGAGCATGCGCTGGTTCACGACAATTATTACGGCACCCTGAAAGCCCCGGTTTATGACGTGCTCCGCGAAGGGCACTGCATGCTGCTCGACATCGACGTTGCCGGATCTGAACAGATACGCGACTATGTGGCCTCGCTTCCCAGCGGCGACCCCCTGAAGGAAGGGTTCATCGACATCTTCATCAACCCGCCCTCCATGGAAGAGCTGCTGGCGCGGCTGGAACACCGGGCAACCGACTCGCAAGCGGTGATCGAGAAACGCATCCGCAACGCGCGACAGGAGCTGACCCGGGCGAACGAGTATATGTATCAGGTGACAAATGACGATCTTGACACCGCCTTCAGACGGCTGTGCGACATTATCAACGTGAAAGCGGAACTGATCTGAGGCGTGCACAGCCGGAAAAGTTGCCCAAAAAAGGAAACCACCATGGCCACCATCCTGCTCGGCGTAACCGGTTCCATCGCCGCCTACAAGGCGTGCGAGCTCACCCGCCTGTTCGTTAAAGGCGGGCATGATGTTCACGTCATCATGACGCGGGCTGCCACACGGTTCGTGTCGCCGCTCACGTTCCGCACGCTTTCGCGCAATCCGGTGCCGGTCGACATGTTCGACGAACCGGAGGAGTGGGTTCCCGGCCACATCTCACTCGCCGAGCGCGGCGATGCGCTGGTGATCGCCCCCTGTACCGCCAACGTGGCCGCAAAACTCGCCCACGGGCTGGCGGATGACATCCTGACCTCGACCGCGCTGGCGACACGGGCACCGCTCGTGATTGCGCCGGCCATGAACACCGGCATGTGGGAGCACCCCGCCACGCAGGCAAACATGCGCCTGCTCGAATCGCGCGGCGCAACATTCGTCGACGCCGACACCGGCGATCTGGCTTGCGGCACCTCCGGAAAAGGACGTATGGCTGCCCCTCAAACGATTTTCGAAACGAGCCTGCGCCTGCTGAAACGCCTGTAACCGCAACAGTCAACTTTTGAAGAACACCATCGCGCCGACAGGGATTTTGGCGTCATCTACTTTATTGCCGGGGATCAACACGCCTGAAATCAGGAAAAAGGTCTCGGGGGAACGCCAGCGGTTTCCGCAGATGTCGATCGCCTTACGGCTTGCTGTGACCGGACCGCCGATCGCATAACCGAGAAGAACCTTTGTTCCGTACGGCAATGCGATGGCTCCTTTCGCACCCAATTGGCTGCCGCGTATATAGCGCCCATCCGGATACACGTAAATCGTCGACGCCCGCAACACCTCATCACCCGCGATATCTTGCGCCTTCCCGTTAACCCCGATCACCTGGTACGTTTCCGTCCGGTTGTCCGCAGGTGAGTTTACCAAGACTTTGGTGCCGACTGGCAGCAACTTGAAATTCGCCATCTGATGGCCGCGCTTCTGTTTCCCGTCCGGAAAAATATAGAGCGTCGTGGGATCATTATAGGCATCCCGGGCGATATCCCATGCGCCGCGCCCCTTGGTAATCACGTTGGAGTCCTGTGCGCGAAGCGTGGCGACGGTCTGTTTCTGTTGCCGCACGGTGCCATACAGCACCTGGGCCAGATAGGCATCTCCCACAACCAACCGTCCCGCCTTCACGTCAGGGTCATAAGAGGGGCGTGCCTTGAGGTTCAGGCGCGCGCGCACCGACGGCAAGGCAAACATCATGCCGCAACGCTTGCGCCCGCGGTGACTACGCCTCTGCCATTTGTTCGGCGCCCCATACGCCACCTGTGAATGCGACAACACACACTGGTCGGGGATCTTGTAAATATATTTCAACTCACCGATCAAATCCGCCAACGCCCGGTATTGCGCTGCCGCCAAAGATTTGTTGTGATAGCCGCAGACTTCTATCCCCACGGAAAATTCGTCCACGTTGGCACGCCCGTTCCACATGCTTCGCCCCGCATGATAGGCCTCGCGCCTGTGGTCCATGATGCGGTACACGCGTCCCGACTCGTCAATGCAAAAGTGGCACTCGCCTAAATCGCTCACCTTCCGCAACGCGCTCCGCGACGGTGCCTCGGTCGTGTGAAGGATGATGAGCGAAGTGGATTTGCGAACCGCCCGCTCACGGTTCCTCGGACTGTAGAAGCTGTTATCAAACTTGATGACGGCAAAAGCCGATGAGGCGGCCAGGCACATGCCAGCCGCAATCACCGTGACCCCCCTCCTCTTCACCATTCCACTCCTCATTCCAGTTGCCGCATCTCACACACACGAGGCTCCATGCAGGAAGGCGTGCCTGCCCCCTGCCCC
>JALHET010000314.1 GCA_022839525.1 Lentisphaerota bacterium | reverse complement strand
AACCCCCAGTAACACGCATGGTTGATGGCGAGTGCGTACAGGGATGCGAAGAAATCGTCGATCACAATGCCGGTGCCGCCGGGCAATTTCTGCAAGGCGCGTGCGGGAGGCGGTTTGATGATGTCGCAAACGCGTGCCACAACAAAACAGAGCGGAATGAGCCAGAGGTGCCGCAGCAGGGGCAGGCCGATTGTGCAGATCGGGAAAAGCATCCATTCGTCGGCGCAGATGCGTCCGTCGTCTTTCTTGCCGAGCACGTCCTCTGCGACGGAGCAGATGGGGATCGCGAGGAGGGTTACGCCGACGCACACGAGAATCTGCAGGGGCAGATGCTGCTGCGTTACCCAGAGGGCCAGCAGGACGCCCGGTAGCGAGCCGACCGTGCCGGGCGCGATGGGAGAGACGAGGCCGATGCCGAAGCCGGTGGCGACAAAGACCGATATGCTCTGCCAAAATGTGTTTCCCGGAATGATTCTCATGGCCGTTTTCCTGATTCCAGATTTTTGGGTGGCGCGTTGCCCGGACGCGCTGTGCGCCGGGGAACCGTCCCGTCCGCGTGTGTCCTCCGTCAAAGGTATTTCGCGGCTGCGGCCGCGAGTTGGCTGCGTTCGCTGTGGTGCAAGGTGACATGGCCGTGGAGCGTCAGTTCCTTCATCCGCTCGGCCGTATAGGTGAGCCCGTTGCTTGAGGCGTCCAGATAAGGGTTGTCGATTTGGTAGGGGTCGCCGGTGAGGATCACTTTCGAGCCTTCCCCGGCGCGGCTGACAACGGTCTTGACCTCGTGGGGCGTGAGGTTTTGGGCCTCATCGATGAGGATGAACTGTCTGGAGATGGAGCGGCCCCGGATATAGGTGAGTGCCTCCAGTTCAAGCGTGTCGCTGTCGAGCAACTGGTTGATGCGGTCCTGCGGGGTTAACACCTTGGACTGTTTTTTCGCGCCGGTGGGCGGCAGGTCGGGCAGGTGCTTGCGGAGCAGGTAGTCGAGGTTGTCGAAAATGGGCTCCATCCAGTGGGAAAGTTTTTCCTCTTTGTCGCCGGGGAGATACCCGATGTCTTTGCCCAGCGGCACAATCGGGCGCGAGACGAGAATCCTGTCGTACAGGTGCTCGTGCTGAACGAGGTGCAGGCCTGCCGCGAGGGCCAGCAACGTTTTTCCTGTTCCGGCCTGGCCGACGAGGGTGACGATGCTGACATTCGGGTCCATCAGCAGCTCCAGCGCCATACGCTGCTCAATGTTGCGCGACTGGATCCCGTAGACCGTATCGATCGCGAGGTTGATTTCGGCGAGCGTCCCGTCAGGGAAAACGCGCGCGATCGCCTTCATGTCGCTATCTTCGGCAGCGGTCAGGTGGAGGAACATGTTGGGGTAATAGTTCGCGGGGACTGAGGAGAGGACTTGACCCTCGTAGAGGCGCTTGATGACCTCTTGCGGCACGACGGCTTCAGCGTAGCCGCTGTACAGTTCGTCGAAGTTGACTTTCTCGTGCTCGAAATCCTCGGTTTCGAGATCGAGGGCGTTGGCTTTGACGCGCACGTTGATGTCCATGGAGACGATAATCACGCGCTCGCCTTTGCGGACGAGGGAATACGCGAGCCGGATCAGCGCGTTATCGGGCGTGTCCTCCTTAAGGCCCGCTTTCTCGATCTCCGGGGTGACCAGCACGCGCAGGGTTCCCCCGTTGGGAAGCGCGACCCCCTTTGAGAGCTTTCCCCCGGCCCGCAAGGCATCCAGTTTGCGGATGGACTCCCGGGCATTGCGCCCGAGTTCGGAACTTTGTGTCTTAAATTTGTCGAGTTCTTCCAGCACCGCCATGGGCAGGACGACGTGATTATCATCGAACACGTTCAGCGCCACGGGAGAGTGGAGCAGAACATTGGTGTCGAGGATAAAGGTTTTAGCAGTGGTTTTCTTCGAACGGCGTGAAACGGTTTTTTGAGGCATAAGGCATTATACGTTACGGGATCTTGTGTGGGGAACATGTTTGCGGGACATTCTCCAGCCGTAGTTCATGATCACCGCGAAACAGATCAGCGGGAGGACGAATGAGGCCCGCACGCTGGCAAGGGACATGAAGCCCAGGTTAAAGGCACCCTGGTCCATGATCCATCCTTGGATGGGGGGCATGAGGCAACCGCCGCCGATGGCCATGATCAGTCCGGCCGCGCCGAGTTTGGCGTCGTCTCCGAGACCCTCCAGCGCGATCCCGTAGATGGTCGGGAACATCAGCGACATGCAGGCGGATACACCGACCAGCGCCATGAGCCCCGACATGCCGGAGATCAGGAAGGGGGCTTTGAGGTAGACACCCAACGCGGCAGAGGCGGAGGCGAGGCCGGTGGCGTCCCCCGTCGCCTCTTGGAGTTGAGCGGTTAAAGCCGCGCCCGCCTCGGGGTTCCCGCCTCCGAAAATGGTCCAGCCGATCAGCAGGAGGCCGCCTGTCGCGAGTACGAACAGGAGGGCGCCGGGATTAAAGAACTTGAGCAGGAAGGTGCAGATGAAACGGCTGGTGACGAAGATCAACATGGCGATCATGTTGTAGAATTGGCCGTCCGCCTTGGTCATGCCCAAGGTTTTCTCGGCATATTGGATGATGAACGTCCAGCACATGATCTGCGTGCCGACATAGAAGGTCTGGGCAATGACACTGGCAGTGTAGCGGCGGTTTGACGCCAGCCTGTTAAAAGTAGCTCGAAGGTCGAGGGAAACATGCCCCTC
>JALHET010000313.1:2741-4611 GCA_022839525.1 Lentisphaerota bacterium | reverse complement strand
CGCGCCGGGTTTGCGCCGCATGCTGACCGAGCAAGTCGAGAAAGATTTGACGGGCGGGCCCAACCTATGGTGTCCGCTCACACCCTCGTTGAACGTGGCGGGGCTTGAAGAGCGGCGGGCTGCGGGCGACCAGTTCTGGTGGTATGTCTGCTGCGCCCCCAAAGCGCCGTACGCGACAGAGTTCATCGACCATCCGGGCACCGAGATGCGCGTGTGGCTCTGGCAGACGTGGGCGGAACGCGTGACCGGCATCCTGATTTGGGAAACGGTCTATTGGACGAGCAATACGGCGTATCCCGACCGCGCAAACCCTCAGAACCCCTACCGTGACCCCATGAGTTGGACCACAGGGTACGGGTTGACGCCGGGGACGAAGCGCGCGTGGGGCAATGGTGACGGACGGTTTCTCTATCCTCCGCCTGCTGTGGCGGACGGCAAATCCGGCCAGCCGGTGTTGGATGGCCCGGTGGAGAGTCTCCGTCTGGAGCTGTTGCGCGACGGCATCGAGGATTATGAATATTTCGTGATCCTGAAACGGTTGCTGGACGGGAAGGGCGCAAAGCTTGATGCGCGTACGCGGGCGAATCTTGAGGCGTTGCTGACGGTGCCGCCGGACGTATCGGCAAGTTTGACGCGCTTCACCCGCGATCCCACAACGATTGAGACGCACCGCGACAAGCTCGCGCGCGCGATTGTAGAGTTGCTGAAGCGATGAGGGAGAGCAGGGGGCTGTCTTGACTTTCACCAGGCCGGTTGGTATAACCACCGCTAAACAGAGAAGCTAAGGAGTATGCGATGAAGATCGAGTTGAAAAAGGATTGCAAGTACGCTCTGGTTGTTCCGACGAGTATGGGTATCCGGATCACGCCTGCCAACGGACAGCCGGTACACTGCGGCGGGACGTTCATGATGCAGGCGACCAGCGCGGAGACGAATGTGGCGAGTGTGGCCGCATATCTGGGACTTCCGGTCAAGGTGTTGACGACGTTTGTGAAGGGCAGCCCGATCGCTCAGTTCATCAAGGATAACCTGCGCAGCCGCCACATGGATTATGAGGGTGTCGAAGTCGCGCAGGGCGGGCCGTGGGGATTCCGTCACCAGATCAACATTGCGGACAGCGGATACGGTTCCCGCGGGCCGCGCGTGTGGAATGACCGCGCGGGCGAGGTCGGCCGGACGCTGAATGTGAAGGATTTCGATTTGGACCGCATCTTCGGCAAAGAGGGCGTGCAGATTGTTCACTTGTCGGGGTTGATCGGCGCGCTCTCGTCTGAGACCAGCACATTCTGTCTGGAACTGGCGCGGGCCGCGAAGAAGTACGGAACCAAGATCTCGTTCGACCTGAACCACCGCGCCTCGTTCTGGAAGGGTCGCGAAAAGGAGCTGTCGGCGATCTTTGCCGAGATCGCGGGCATCGCCGATATTCTTGTGGGGAATGAAGAGGACTTCCAACTCTGTCTCGGCGTGAAGGGGCCGGAGGCTGGCGGCAAGGACATCAAGGCCAAGATCGAGGTTTTCAAAGGCATGATCGAGCGCGTCAAAAAGGCGTATCCGAATGCCCAGACCTACGGCACGACGCTGCGCGAAGTGGTCGACACCAATCATCACCTGTGGGGCGCGCTCATGGCGGCGGGCGATGAGTGGTACACGGTTGAGCCTCGCGACATCACGGTGCTGGACCGCATCGGCGGCGGCGACGGTTTCGTGGGCGGTTTACTCTATGCGATCCTCAAAGGATGGGAGCCCGAGAAGTGGATTCAGTTCGCTTGGGCGAGCGGCGCGCTGGCCACGACCATGCTGGTTGACTACGCGCTGCCTGCGGACGAAGACCAGATCTGGAGCATCTGGAAGGGCAACGCCCGCGTGCAAC
>JALHET010000313.1:0-2722 GCA_022839525.1 Lentisphaerota bacterium | reverse complement strand
ACGCTCACCGGAAGGTTTGCCAGACGTCTTGGAGCGTGCGGATCGCATCGTAGGGATCGGGCGCGAGGCAGACATGCCGGACGACCGCGAAGTTGACCGCGCCCGCCCTTAAGACAGTCGGCAGGTTGTCCGCGTTGATGCCGCCGATGGCGACCGTGGTGAACGGCGCGTTCCGGATGATGTCGCCGGCCAGTTCGGGTCCCAGGAAGGGATCCGGGATTTCTTTGGTGGGTGTCGCATACACGGGGCCGACCCCGCAATAGTCTGGCGCGACTGCGATGGCGCTTTCCGCTTGGACGGGATTGTGCGTGGAGAGGCCAAAGAACCGCAGGGAGGGGAAAAGGCGGCGGGCTTCGGGAAGGGGCATGTCGTTCTGGCCGAGGTGGACGCCGTCGGCTTCGGCTTCGGCGGCAAGGGCGGGATCGTCATTGACGATGAAGCGTGTTGCGGTTCCGCGGGTGATGGAACGCAGGTTGCGGGCTGTGGACAGAATGTGTCCGCGCCCGCTTTTTTTCATGCGCAACTGGATGTAGCGCAAACCAGCCGAGACAGCGGCTTCGGCGCACCGTTCATAGGACGTGGCGGGGTTCGTGACGACGAGGTAAAGGCCGAAGCGTTCAATGTTCATGACGGAAAGTTCTACTGGATGAACCGTGCGGGGTTTTCCGTTGCGAGGAGGTCGGGGACACAGGGATGGCAGATCCAACCCTTGACGGGGGATTGGATGAGCGCTGCGCCGTGAATGAAGCCGACCCAGTCTTCCGCCGTATAGGTTCTGATCTTGAGGCCGGTCAGCAACGAGGCGATAAAAATGTCGTGGCTGACAAAGACGGTGAGCGAGGCGGTGGTGTGGTCTTGCAGCCAGCGGACGGTTTTCTCTGTGGCTGGGCCGATCGGCGCGGAGTGGGGAGCGATCCCGGCGCGAAGGTAGTCGAGCATGTAGGCCATGTATCCCTGTTTCCGCATCATGTCTTGAACCTCGTAGGCGTTTTCGTAATAGAATCCGCGGACACCCAGCGTCTCCGCGTCTTCCACGACAGGGTGCTCTATTCCCATGCCCTCCGCAAGATAGCGGGCGGTTAGGCGGCAGCGGGTCATCGGGCTGGAGAGGAAACGCGCGTCGCGATGCCCCGCGAAATGGCGTCCGGCTGCGCGTGCCTGTTCGATGCCCGCGGCGGTCAGCCCGAGGTTTTTCCCAAAGTCTTTGTCGTTCGGACTGATGGGCGGGCGTTCCGAATGGCGCACAAAGAGTGCGATGCGGCATCCGCGCGGGAAAAGGGCGTTCAGTTGTGGGAAGGTGAGAAGTTCTTTGGAGGCTTGCATAAGCGTGGTCATTCGTAGCGTAGACACTCAATGGGGTTGAGGCGCGATGCGCTGTATCTGTTGTCCCAGTTGAACGGACGCCATCATACACCAGTCTGAACTTGCAATGAAAGCACGGAACGGATGTGGTTCTAGAGGTCAGAGATCAGAAGAACGTGACAGGGGGGGAGGAGTTAAGGTTGAAACAGCGTCGGGGAATGGAGAAAAATGGACTGCGTAACGGTAAATGCGCATGGAGACGGTCGGTCACATTGCGCCGTTATCGTTTTGCGCGGTGGCTTCGTAAAGGAAAGGTTCGGTATCCGTTTCATAACGGTCCAATCCGGCATACGAAGACCAGATCGTTTCCGGGTCGAGCGATTCGGAATAAGATGTGTAGGTGAGGCTCAGGTCGAACGCGTCTGCGTCATAGGCGTATTCCGATCCGCACGGGTAGTCGCAGATGCAGGGACGCTGGCCGTTACAATGGCAGGAACAGAAACAGGTGGATGTGACCGTTTCGACGCGTGCGGTTGCCGGTGCCGCCGCCCACGCGCCGGTTTCGCCCGTGGACGCGGAGGGATAGGCGGCTGTTGTTGCGGGGGCGGGCGCTGTTTCAACGTACGTGGTTGTGGCCGGCTGAGTCACATAAACGGTTTCGACGCGGGTCACGACGGGATACGGCTCGTAAAGGTAGTACGTGCGGTAAACGGGCCACGGATTATAGATGTACGAAAAACCGCCGTACCAGCCGTGACGCCAGCCGCCATAGTAGAGGCTGGAATAGCCCCATCCCCCGCTGTACCAACTGTCGTAGTAGGGGGTGCAGGGATAGGCCGGCCAATATGAACCGACCGACAGTCCGAAGTGCCCGTTGTTCCATGAGAACCAGAAGCCGCTTGCCGGGTAGACGACTGGGCCGTACCATATAGGCGTGAAGGCATGGTGATAATAACCGAACGACCAGGGGTTGAAATGGTAGGGTCGCCGGTGGTGGAATGAAGGGCGGTGGCGGCGGTGCGGCGCGTGATAGACGGACGTGCGCCCGTCTGTGTATCGGCTGGGGGGTCTGTGCCCGAGGCCGGAGGTGCCGAATCCGGGATGCCTCGGTTTTCTGTCGATGCGCGGGGGAATGCCGCGTGTGAGGGATGGGCGGTCATAGTTCCTCAGGCTCCCTATGTTGTTGGAACGGGAGGGGAGCCGGAGGCTAGAACCGGACGGGAAGCGCGGCTTTGGGGCACTTGCGAGGGAGTTGGCGAAACGCAAGTCCGATGTGCCGGACACGGGGGCGCGCCGGACAGTGTCCGGGGAGTTCCTGAACGAGGTGCGGTCATTCCTCCCGGCGGTCGTCCGGCCGGCAATTCCCATGGGTGTGCGGGTCGCAAGCGGCTTTTCGCGAATAGGCTGAAGCGGGCGTTCT
>JALHET010000312.1 GCA_022839525.1 Lentisphaerota bacterium | reverse complement strand
GCAACCATCGCGGGATAGGGGACAAGATGCAGGACGTAAAACAGCGTCCGCGCGGAACGGTTTCCCATGAGCAGGGCCGTTGTTTTGATGTTCGCCGCATGATCGGTGAGCGTATCGCGCAAATCATTCCCGTGCAGAATCGCGGCGACAAGGCACGCGACCGGCAGCGACGCAACCAGTGGACGCCACGTCAGCGTGCAGGTCTGCGCGTAGTAGCTTGCCAACACCATCAGCACCCCCATCAGCACGGCGACCAGCGGAACGCCAAGCCCCAGATATTTGAAACGCACGCCAGTGGTATAGCCTGCGGCGCCCGCCACACCGGCCGCGGCGAACAGCAAGAGCTTCCAGTCGCTCAACGCTGCGGCGGCAACGCCCAAGCCAGTCCCGAGAAGCAGCGCGGCGCCGCCCGCAAAAAAAACCGGACGAGGCTGGAGTGTGCCCGTCACCAGTTGCGGAGCATTCGGGAGCGTTACGACCGTATCGACGCCCGCTTTGAAATCGCCATACGTGTTGAACAGGTTGGTGGCGGTCTGCAACAGCCAGCCGCTGGAAAGGGTCAGACCCAACAGTAGCCACGAGAAGCGGTTGTCGAGCGCTGCCAGCGCCGCGCCCACCAGCACGGGAACCGTCGACGCGGTCAGTGACCAGAGACGCAGAACGCCAAACCACAACACGATTTTTTTCATGACTTTTTCTGACGGGCCGGACGCCGACCGTCACTTCACGGTTGCTCCGGGCACAGCGCCCGCATCGGGCGAAACCACAAAAAGCGCGCCGTCGGGGTTGCCCGCCGCAAGGATCATGCCCTCGGACAGGCCGAAGCGCATCTTGCGCGGCGCAAGGTTCGCGACCATTACCACCTGCCGCCCGACCAGCGTGGCGGGATCGTACGCCTTGCGGATGCCCGCAAAAACCTGGCGCGGCGCAGCCTCGCCGATGTCGAGCTGGAGCTTGAGCAGTTTGTCCGCGCCCTCGACCAGCTCGGCCGAGAGCACCTTCGCCACGCGCAGGTCCGCTTTCGCGAAGGTGTCGTAGTCGATGGTCTCCTTCACGGATCCGACCGCGGCGGCGGCTCTCTCAGGCGCTTTCGCCGACACCGGCCGCACAGCGGGTTGAACCGGCGTGCGGCTCGCCTCAATCAGTTTGTCCACTGACGCCTGCTCGACACGCGTGGCGAGATATTCGTAGGGATGGATGAGCGTTTTCTCAACCGTCTTGGCCACATCCGCCCAGACATAAGGGGCTTCCTTAAAAAGCTTCGCGGCTTTCGCGGAATAGGCGGGGAGTACCGGCTGGAGATAAATCGCGAGCACACGGAAAACATTGAGAATCGCCGTCATCACGCTGCGTGCGGCCTCCGGGTCGCTCTTCACTAAAGCCCACGGCGCTTGGGCGTCGAAGTATTGGTTGGCCTGATCGGCCAGCTCGCGCACCTCGACCATCACTTTGCTGAAATCGCGCGCCTCATAGTGCGCGGCGATACTTTCAGACCCGCTCACCGCCTTGTCGTACAGCGCGCGGCCTTCGGCATCCATGGTGCCGGTCATACCGCCCAGATTCTTGTGCAGCATCTGCGCCCCGCGCGAGGCGAGGTTGGTGATTTTGCCGACAAGGTCGGAGTTCACGCGGTTCACGAAATCGCCGAGGTTGAGATCCATGTCGTCAGAGGTGCCGTTCAGCTTGCAGGCGTAATAGAAGCGCAAATCCTGCGGGTTGAGGAAGTCCAGATAGGTGCGGGCTTTGATGAAGGTGCCCTTGGACTTGCTCATCTTCTCGCCGTTGACGGTAAGGAAGCCGTGGACAAAAACCTGATCCGGGGTTTTGTAATTGGCGGTATGCAGCATGGCGGGCCAGAAGAGACAGTGGAAGCGCACGATATCTTTGCCGATGAAGTGATACAGCTCCGCCTCGGGGTTCTGCCACCAGGCCTCGAACGATTCTCCGTGATCCTTGCACCATTTCTGCAGTGAGGCCATGTAGCCGATCGGCGCATCCACCCAGACATAGAAAAACTTACCGGGGTAGCCGGGAATCTCAAAGCCGAAGTAGGGCGCGTCGCGCGAGATGCACCAGCCGCGCAGGGGTTCGTTGAACCACTCCAGAAGCTTGTTGGCCACATCCGGCGCGGTATGCCTGGGAATCCACGCCTTGAGATAGTCGCGGAACGGCTCGAGCTCAAAGAAGAGGTGTTCGCTGTCGCGTGTGACCGGCGCCCTGCCGCAGACCGTGCAACACGCATCTTTCAGCTCCTCGGCCGGATAGGTCTGGGCGCAGGCGTCGCACGAATCGCCGTATTGACCCTCCGCGCCGCACTTGGGACAGGTACCTTTGACAAACCGGTCCGGCAGGAACATGGCGTCCTGTTCACAATAGAGCTGAGGCAACCGGCGCGTGGTGATCGCGCCGCTTTTCCGCATCGCCTCAAAGATCGCGTTGCAGAGGCTCCGGTTCTCTTCGCTGTTGGTGGAATAGTAGTGGTCGAACCGGATCTCGAAATCAGAGAAGTCCTGTGTGTGTTGCGCGTAGCTGCGGGCGATCAGCTCTTCCGGCGTGATGCCCTCCGCACGCGCGCGCACCATGATGGGCGTGCCGTGGGTGTCGTCCGCGCAGACATACACGCAGGCATGGCCGCGCATCTTTTGGAAGCGCACCCAGAAATCCGTCTGCAGATACTCGACCAGATGCCCGATATGGATATCGCCGTTGGCATACGGCAGTGCC
>JALHET010000311.1 GCA_022839525.1 Lentisphaerota bacterium | reverse complement strand
TTCGGTTTCTCCGTCGCTCTTGCGCAGGAGGATTTCCGAGTATTCAAGAGCCGGTGTATCAATGGGGACGAAGCCGAAGGTGCGGAAGGTCGAGGTGAGCTTTTCGACGAGCAGCGCCCGCGAGATTTCGTTTTCGGGAAGAAAGTCCCGAAAGCCCTTCAATACTTTTGGTTGTATAAGTTCTGCCATGGTGCTATGATACCCCGCAAGGCGCGTCTTGTGCAATATTCTCCGGGAGGGATCCTTGTGCAGATGGTTATTGATATCGGTAACACCAACGTCGTTGTCGGTTTGTTTCATGGAGACGATCTGGTCCAGGATTGGAGACTGTATACCGATCCCCGCAGAACTGACGACGAATACACTTCGATTTTGCGTTCCCTGTTTCGCGATTCGGGCATCGTGCCCGCATCGATCGACCGGGCGATTATTTCGTCGGTTGTACCGTCCCTGAACGATACCATTGTCTGCATGATCAAAAAAATGACCGGGAAAACCGCGGTTATGCTCGATCCGTCGCTGTACTACCGTCTTCCGGTAACGGTGCCGGAATCCGCGCTCCACGAGATCGGTTCGGATATTGTCTGCGACGCGGTTGCAGCGTATGCGCGCTATCAGTCGGCGTGCATTGTGCTCGATTTCGGCACGGCGCTAACCTTTACGGCTATCGATACCGACGCCTCGATCCGCGGCGTTGCCATTACCCCGGGGCTCGGCACCGCCGTCAAGGCACTGTTCCGCGACACTGCCCAGCTTCCCTCGGTTCCGCTGGAAGTGCCGCCGTCGAGCCTGGGCACCAATACGATTCATGCGATACAGGCCGGCGTGGTGCTTGGCTATCAGGGGCTGGTCGAATCTCTGGTACGCAGGATGCGCGCCGACATGGGCAGCGAAGCTCCGGTCATTGTTACCGGCGGACTTTCGCACGTGCTCGCTTCGGTAACCGACATTTTCGACGTGACCGACCCCATGCTCACCCTCAAAGGCCTCAACCTCATCGCCGGCATCATCGGCTAAAAAGCGCTGCCCGCGCGTACTGCAAAACTTCCCGCGCGAACTGCAAAACTTCCCGCGCGTACTGCAAAACTTCCCGCGCGTGCGGGCAAACTGCCCGCGCGTGCTGCAAAACTTCCCGCGCGTGCGGGCAAACTGCCCGCGCGTGCTGCAAAACTGCCCGCGCGTACTGCCAAACTGCCCGCGCGTGCTGCAAAACTGCCCGCGCGTACTGCAAAACTGCCCGCGCGTACTGCAAAACTGCCCGCGCGTACTGCAAAACTTCCCGCGCGGGCAGTAAAGCAGGCCGCGCGTACTGTCAAGCTTCCCGCGCGTGCGGGCAGTTACACCCCCCGCAAGCAGCTATGTTTCCCGCGTTCTGTAGAGCTGGCCGCGCGCTTCCAGGTTGGTCCGCGCGTACTGTAGCGGCGCTAGCGCGCCAGCAGATCCTCCCACTCAAGACCCGCGCCGTCTTGCACGTCGCGTGCAAGCACCGAGCCGATCGCGCGTTCCAAAAACTCCGGCCCCAGCCCGGGATTCAGCACTTTTTCGGTGCGCAGAAGGGCAATATCGCGCTCCCCAATGCGTTCGCCCTTTTTCATCGAGCGCAAAAAATGGATCGACCGGTTTGTTCGCGCATAATTCGCCTTTTCCGACGGAGCGAGCCTCTTTACCCCGTCGCCCAGCACCGCACGCACCTTCCGCTCGCCGTATATCAGCTCCATACCGTGCACAATCTCCTCTTTCGTCTGCGTTTCCGCCTGCCGCACCGCGCGCACCATTTCCGCAAACTGTTCTGCCGTCAGCGCAACCGGGTCATCCAGCCCGCTTCCCGTTTTGGAAAGGGTAATATGCTTTTCAATGCAGGTTCCGCCGCAGGCAACTGAAAGCACCGGGACAAGAATCGGATCGAGCGAATGGTCGCTCACGCCGACCCCGACGCCGAAAACGGCAGAGAGCGATTCGAGCACCTGCAGGTTGTAGTCTTCTTCGGGAGCAGGGTAGCTGGTTACGCAGTGGAGCAGAATCCGTTCCTTTGCGCCTGCGGTGCGCTCCAAGGCGCGTTCGATATCTGCCAGGGTAGACACGCCCGACGACAGTATCAGCGGCAGACCGCTTTTCGCGCAGGCGTCAAGAAGGGGCAGGTGATTGAGCTCGGGAGACGCAATCTTGATATGCGTCGGCGAAAGCGCAATCAGCTCGCGTGCGCTGCGCAGCCCGAAGGGCGTGCACAGGAATGCAATGCCCGCGCTTTCGCAATAGTCCGAAAGACGCCCATAGAACTCGGGATCGGTTTCAAGTTCCCGGAAGCGGTCGTAGAGTCTGATACGCCCGCCGGGAAGATCGACAAAGCCGGTGTCCGGGTGGAGAATCTCGTCCGCGTAGACAATCTGGAATTTGGCAAAATCCGCTCCGGCTTCTTTTGCCGCATCGATCAGGGCGCAGGCATGCGCAAAGTCCCCGTTATGGCTGGTTCCTATTTCCGCAATCAGTGCCGTCCGTACCGACTCATCGTGTTTCATGGCCGTGATTCTACCATAAAAAAACGTACTCGACAAAAGGAAGCCGATGGGGTATTATTTTTTTATACACCAATTGAAATCAGGAGAAGCGCATGAAAGCTTTGTATTGCGATATTTGCCGAAATGAAATTGAACAACCCGTAAAACGCCGCAACTATTTTCATATCCGCGAGTTCGATATCTGCGAACCATGCAAGGATACCATCGAC